>DATBWB010000065.1 GCA_036514995.1 Candidatus Acidiferrales bacterium | reverse complement strand
AGGCGCGGCGGCACCATCCGCTGGAGTGCTGCGGTCTGCTTGCCGGCCGCCAGGGCTTGATAACCGACATTTATCCCGCCACCAACTCTCTCGCGAGCCCGGTAGCCTATGAGATTCCGCCGGAGGAACTTTTCCGCTTCTTTCGCGAGATGCGGAACCGCGGCCTCCAACATCTCGGCATCTACCACTCCCACCCTTCCGGGGAGGTCCACCCTTCCGCGCAGGACGTCGAGCGAGCGTACTACCCAGAGGTTGCCTACTTCGTGGTGGTTTCACACCGCGAGGCGAGAACTGCCTGCGCAGCCTTTTCCATCCGCGACGGCCAGGTTCGGAAGATGGAGCTCGAGATTCTTGAGGCGGGATAGCCGACAACGTGGTTTTTCTGAAAGCTACGCGCGATGCCTCCGCGGATTAGCGGGCTGCTGCCTCGAGGTAGAGATCGCGGACGAGCATGGCCGCACGCTCCCAGGAAAAGCGCTTGATCTGCTCGAAGCCCTGCGAGATGACTTGCCGGCGGATTCCTTCATCGAGTAATACCTGGCGAATGCCGCGGGCGATCTCAAAGACATTTTCGGGATTAACCTGGACCGCCGCCTGACCCACGACCTCGGGCAACGAGGAAACGTTTGAGGTTACCACCGGCGTACCGTGGGCCATGGCTTCCAGCGGCGGCAATCCAAATCCCTCTTGCAGAGACGGGAACACAAAGGCCTCGGCCCGGCGATAGAAGACACGCAAAATCTGGTAGGGAACAAACCCCAGGAAGCGAACGTCCTGGCGCAAGTGAGTTTGCGTAACGGTGCGACGCAACTCCGGATGCTTTGTCAGCTCATCGCCGATGACAATCAACTTCAAATGGGCGAAGCGGGGATGGTTGGCCAGTTCCGCCTTCAGCACCGCAAAGGCTTCAATCAAACGGGGCAAATTCTTTTGCGGCCGAATGTTTCCGGCGTAGAGCAGATAGGGATAGCTCACCTGGTAACGCTCGAGGACGCGATCCTGGTCGGGGGGCTCGTGGTCGTGTGTTAAGCGCTCGTCGAGCGCGTTGTAAACGACTTTGATTTTCGATTCGGGGAGATTGAAGAGCCGGCAGAGCTCGCGCCGCGTGGCTTGCGAAACCGCAATCACCCGGCTGGCGCGATTCAAAGCGCGGCGGGCAAACCAATACTCGATGCTCTTGCCCCGCTGCAGGCTGACGGTGCGGCCGAGGATGGAAGTTAAATCGTGAACCGTGATAATCAGCGGGCAAGGGATAATGGCGGGAGCGTAAAAGTAGGGCATGTGCAGGATGTCCACGCGGCGGCGGCGGAGCACAAAAGGCAAATGGAAATGCGTAGCCGCAGAGTCCACTTTGTGCGGGTAGGGAAGAAGCTTGAAATTGGACGGGAGGGTTTCCAGCTCGGCCAGGTGGGCCTCCCGGCCGATCAGCAGATAGCGGTTTTCGCGGTCGAGCCGAGCGAGCTGGTTGACAAGATTGCGGACGTAGGTGCCCACACCGAAGTCGGAGATGCGACGGATGTCCAGCGCCACCTGCATGCCGGGATCACCTCGCGCGAGCCCCGATAGCTATCGGGGCGAGCCTTCCAGGCGCTTGTCGAGAGGGGCGAGATCTTCCGTTCACGATTTCCGCACCGCTGCTTCCTGAAGCGCCGGCTGGAAGCACATTTTTGCGCCGTCACAGCCCTCCCATCGCAAGGGGTAGAGAGGGAAGCGATCAGTCATCGCCCGCACCTCTTCGCGAATCCGGGCCAGCCGCGCCTCGTCCGTCCGATGGCCAAGGACATCAGAAATCCAGTCAGCGATCTGGGCCATTTCCCTCTCCCCCATGCCTCGCGTTGTGACCGCCGGCGTGCCGATACGGATCCCACTTGCCTTGAGCGGTGGAAGCGTGTCAAACGGTATGGCATTCTTGTTGACCGTGATGCCGGCCTTTTCCAGCGCCAATTCGGCTTCGCGCCCGGTCAAGCCCTTGGCATACACGTCCACAAGCATCAAATGGTTGTCGGTGCCCCCGGAGACAATGCGGGAACCATTCTCCTGGAGGCGCCGGGCCAGCGCCTTGGCGTTGGCGATGACTTGCTGCTGATAGGCGCGAAATTCAGGCTCCATCGCTTCCTTGAGGCAAACCGCCTTGGCGGCAATGGTGTTGACCAGCGGCCCGCCCTGGCTCCCGGGAAAAATCAACTTGTCCAGCTCCTTGGCAAATGCTTCGCGGCAGAACACCATGCCCCCCCGTGGCCCGCGCAAAGTCTTGTGGGTGGTGGTGGTGACAAAATCGGAATGGGGCACGGGATTGGGATGCAGCCCGGCGGCAATCAGCCCGGCGATATGGGCGATATCCACCATGAGCAGGGCGCCCGTGGCTTTGGCGATCGCTTCCATGCGCTCAAAATCAATGACGCGCGGATAAGCGCTCGCACCCGCCACGATCAGCTTGGGTTTGTGTTCGCGGGCCAGCCGTTCCATCTCGTCGTAATCAATGCGCTCATCCTCCTTGCTCACGCCGTAGGGGATGAACCGGTACCACTTGCCGGAAAAGTTGAGCGGATGGCCGTGGGTCAGGTGGCCGCCATGAGAAAGATTCATGCCGAGGACCGTATCGCCGGGCTGGAGAACGGTCAGATAGACGGCGATATTGGCTTGGGTGCCGGAATGGGCCTGAACGTTGGCGTGCTCAGCGCCGAAAATTTTTTTGGCGCGATCAATGGCGAGCTGCTCGACGCGATCGACATGCTCGCAACCACCGTAGTAGCGCCTCCCCGGGTAGCCTTCCGCGTACTTATTGGTGAAAACCGAGCCCATCGCCTCGAAGACGGCTTCACTCACAAAATTTTCCGAAGCGATGAGCTCGAGCCCGCTGGCCTGGCGCCGGACCTCGTCGCGGATGATGTCAGCCACCTCCGGATCCACAGCCTTCAGCGGCAAGCTCATCTTGCTGTTGTCAACGATGGTCATAGGCATACCCCCCTCCCGAAGCCTTCGCCCCGATGGATCGGGGCAAGGGACCGGGCGGGTCAGCGTTGTTTGGCCTG
>DATBWB010000064.1 GCA_036514995.1 Candidatus Acidiferrales bacterium | reverse complement strand
GTGGGCAGTGGGGTTATTTTTGGCCCGGGAGTGCCTGGTGGAGATGGACGTGCCCACGCGGCAATCCTATGTCATGGCGGTGGTCGAGCCGGAGGAACGCACCTTCTCGAGCGGCATCACGAACCTCACTCGAAACGTCGCCTGGGCTGCCGCTCCTTCGTTCGCCGGCTACTTCATGCAGCACGTTGCCCTGGCCGCTCCCCTCTTCCTGGGCGGCGGCATCAAGATCACTTACGACATTCTGCTCTATCTCGCCTTCCGTCGCTTGAAGCCGCCCGAGGAGCGAACCGCTGCCGGGGGCAACACCCCCATTGACGGGCCAGAAAGAACCAGAGGAAAGATGAAGTGACCGCTTTTCCCGCGAGGCAGAGGGATTCATCCTGAACCCTTCACAGGAAAGCGTTCAGGGGGGAGGATTGCCCGCAAACGAGCCAGAAGGGAGACGCTTTAAACGACGTACGGCTGGTGGCCGGGAGACCCCCATGTCTGCACGCTGGAGATGAGTTGGGCACGGTTTCTCTTGAGGCGGGCAGTAGCACCGTGCTTCCCGCCGATGACTTGGCCTCCGGAGCCCGGCACCCGGCTCGACAACGAATGGCACGGGGAAAGACGGAAGGGAACTAGAAGTTATCTCATAAATCACATTAAGGCCAAATAGGTGTTGCAGATCGTAGCTGTTGGGCTGAAATCAGCCCATGGACCTCACCGACGCCCAATGGGCCAAGCTCAAACGGTTCTTTCCCTCGCAGCGGCCTCGGTGCCGCTGGCGGTGCTGAACGGGATCCTCTGGGTGCTGCGCACCGGGGCTCCCTGGCACGACCTGCCCGAACGTTATCCGTCTTACCAGACCTGCCATCGTCGCTTTCAGCAGTGGCAGCGGGATGGCACGCTGACCGGCATCTTGCGCCGACTGGCCGAAGACTTACGCGACCGGGGCAAGCTGGATTTGTCGGAGACGTTCATCGACGCCAGCTTCACCCCGGCCAAAAAAGGGGCGCTGCTGTCGGCCCAACTCGCCGCGGCAAAGGCGGCAAAATCATGGCGATCGCAGACCGCCATGGTCTTCCTGTCGCCTGCAGCCTCGCCAGCGCTTCGCCGCATGAAACGCAACTCGTCGAAGCCACACTCGCACAGCGTTTCGTCCGCGCCAAGCCAGAAAAGATGATCGGCGACGCGGCCTACGACAGCGACCCGCTCGATCAGCAACTGCGTCGAGATCACGGCATCGAACTGGTGGCGCCGCACCGACCTAACCGGCGACGCAAAACCCAAGACGGCCGCGCCCTGCGCCGCTACTGCCGCCGCTGGAAGATCGAGCGCCTTTTCGCTTGGCTGTACAACTTCCGCCGGCTGGTCGTGCGCTGGGAATCCTACGAAGAGAATTTCCTCGCCATGATCCAGCTCGGCTGCCTCGTCATCCTCCTGAGGCATTTATGAGATGGCTTCTAGTGTCCTGAGTCAGAAGTTCGTTGCATTAGCGGAGCCCTCTGGGGTGCGGCGGCTTGCCGCCGCCTTAGCGCAGCAGGAGCTTGCTCCTGCTCTAAGTCACTGATGGCGCGGAGGCAAGCATCCACGGGCAAGGCGGGAGCCCTTCGACTTCGCTCAGGACAAGCAAGCTCCCGCACTCCCAAAGGTTTGCATTCGCGTTCGAAGAATTATTGGACGAATTTCTGACTCAGGGCACTAGGGCGTAGCTGACAGCAGACACCTCTCCGTTGTTGAATAATTAAACTAATTCTAGATACGGCCCACCCTGTTCGTCGGCCGCCGCGCCTTTCAGCGCATGCTCTTGGTGTGAAATTCCACATTGGCAAGTACTGAAACGGGGATTACTGCATCTGCCTAGTGGCCGTTTTTCAGCGGATTGCCCGCCGAAACGTAAACAACATCGCTTGGCATGACGCGTGCTCGCCAGATAACGAATCCAAGACTTCCGCCCGCACCTTAACCAAGGCGGGGGCAGGAAAGCTTGGAATCAGAGTAAAAAATGAAACGCTGCGAACCCAGCGCGCTGCGTTCTTACTCTCCCTATGTCCTCCTGCAGGACTCAGCCGCTGGTAACTCACCAAGCGCTGCGCTAATCCTTCGACCGGTTTTCCCCTGTCCATTTCGAGTCGAGCGTGTGGCAAGGTTCGGGCGTTCGGAAACAGTTAAGTCCGACTCCGTTCACGACATGATCGAAAAGCTGGCCAAGCCAGTTGACCGTCATGACTGGAAAGATACACCAGAAGGAGACATGCAATGACAACCAGACGAGATTTTCTAAAGATGGGTGCGCTGGCTGGCGGGGGACTTCTCTTGCCCTTGAAGTGGAACGTCCCGTCCGCCTTCGCGCAGACTCTTGGCCGGAGCCTTCAGAGATTCGTGGATCCGCTGCCCATGCCACCCGTGATGCAACCCATCACAGGTGTGGCTGGGGGAGCCGCCTACTACGAGGTTGCAATGATGCAGTTCAAGCAGAAGCTGCATCGCCACCTCGCTCCTACGAAGGTGTGGGGGTACAATGGCAGCTACCCCAGCGCAACCATCGAGGCACGGACCGGCGAGCCAGTCCAGGTCAAATGGATCAACAGCCTTCCCGCAACCCATTTCCTGCCGGTGGACAATACCCTCGCTGGTGCTGAAACGAACGCTTCCCGCGCTGTTGTACACCTGCACGGTGGTCACGTACGGCCAGAAAACGATGGTGGTCCTAATGACTGGTTCCTACCCGGCAACTTCAAAATCTTCGACTATCCTAACAGCCAGCGGGCAACCACGCTCTGGTTCCACGATCACGCGCTCGCCATCACGCGCCTGAACGTTTACGCGGGGCTTGCCGGCTTCTATCTGATCCGAGATGGCGAAGAGGACAGCCTCAACCTCCCCAGCGGAGCCTACGAGATTCCGCTCGTGATCCAGGATCGGTCGTTCAACAATGACGGCTCCCTGTTTTACCCGAATACAGGTCAAGGCGCCCCACCTCCTGTGCCTCCAATTTGGGTGCCGGAGTTCTTTGGGGATACCTCCCTGGTGAACGGTAAGGTCTGGCCGTTTTTGAACGTGGAGCCGAGGAAGTACCGTTTCCGGTTCTTGAACGGCTGTAACGCCCGGTTCCTTAACCTGAAGCTCCTCGAGAGCACGGCGGGTGGCATTATCCTCGACCCGGCGGCTTTTGGACCAGTGTTCAACCAGATCGGGAATGAGGGCGGGTTCCTGCCCGAGCTGGTGGCGCTCAACGAAATCCTGCTCGGGTCGGCAGAACGCGCTGATGTCATCATTGACTTCTCGGGCCATGAGGGGAAATATTTTGTCCTCCAAAACAACGCGCCCTCGCCATTTGGAGGGGTATTTGACCCCTCGGCTGACGAAGCTCCTCTTCCTGAAATCATGCAGTTCAGAGTGACCCTGCCGCTTTCGGGCATGGACACCAGTTCTCTGCCGTCGAAGCTGCCAGACATCACCGACCTCCCTAGACAGTCGGCGGTGAGGGATTTGACCCTCGAAGAACTTCTGGACGCAAACGACAACCCCATCATGTTGATGCTCGATGGAAAGCACTTTGATGAGCCCATCTCGCAGATGCCGAAGCTCAACACGACTGAGATCTGGCGCCTGATCAACCTCACGGGGGACACGCACCCCATTCACCTACACCTGGTCCAGTTCCAGGTCCTTGACCGGCGGCCGTTCGACGTGGACTTCTTCAACCTAACAAAACAGATTAAGTTCACCGGGCCTCCTGTTCGGCCAGCCCCCAATGAGCGCGGGCGGAAGGACACCGTCCGAGCGAACCCGGCAGAGGTCACCCGGATCAAGGCGCTCTTCGACATCGCTGGGAAGTATGTCTGGCACTGCCACATCCTGGAGCACGAGGACAACGACATGATGCGCCCATACGAAGTCGTGCCGTAGCAGATGCCGTAAAAGGTGCTCTCCGCCTCGACAGCATCGAAGTGCCGGGCGCAATAGTTCAGGTAGTCGGGTGGCTTTAGATCCTCTGGATAGAAGCCACCCAACCAGCCTGTAGCCGTGAATCCATAGGCTGGAAACATTCCCATACTGAAAAGATTCAGTCGGGGGCTTCTTCGGAATACTTGAGGGAGAGGATGCCACAGCAATCGGCACAGACAAACTTGCCGCTGTCGCCTTCGAGCCCCGATCCCTTCGGGGCGAGCGAGCAAACATTCAGGCTGTGGCAGCGGGCGCACTCGGTGGTGGGCAGCAGGCAATCTTTTTCGCCCGGTGGAGGTTCCACGCCCGCCATCTCCTCGCCCGTAAAGCTGGTGACGGGCCAGAACTGGAAGTAGCAGTTTCCGCAGACGTGGCTGAAGCAGCACTTCGGCTCGCAGGAGTAGGTGATGTCGGCCGAGCCGCACTTCGGACAGACGAGTTCGAGCGGAACCAGTCGCATGAGACTGCATTTTCCCACGTTACATGTTCGCGGCAAAATAGGGTTTGCACCGCCGGTTGCTCGCAGCGAAGAGGAAGAGCGC
>DATBWB010000063.1 GCA_036514995.1 Candidatus Acidiferrales bacterium | reverse complement strand
CATCTTCACCAACCTTTGGGAGCTACCGTTTGGCAAAGGCAAGCGGTTCTTGGGGGACGCTTCCACAGGGTTGGATTACCTGGTGGGGGGCTGGCAACTCAACACCATCACCAATTGGAGCACTGGTCTGCCATTCAGTTTCGGCTATAGGAACTGCAGCGCAGACATCGACACCGCGGCGGGTCCCTGTCGCCCCGACCAGCTTGCAGATGTCAGCTACGGTGACAAGAACCGCTGGTTTCCGATTGCCACTCTACCGCCCCTTCAACAGGGCCTGAACAGTGGAGAAACCTCCGGGCCATGGCGCCGGTCTCAGTTTGGCGAATTCGGGAACGCCGAGCGCAACTCGGGCCGCGGGCCCCAATTCTTTAACACCGACCTATCCGTCTTCAAGAACTTCACGATTACGGAGAGACTCCGCGGTCAGTTCCGCTTTGAGGTTTTCAATGTGTTCAACCATCTCAACCTGGGGACCCCGGGAGTCTTCTTCAGCGCGTTCGGGTTCGGGGGCAGCAGTTGCGTGGACTGCGACGCAACCAACGACGGCGTCATCAAGGCCGCGGGCGGAGCGATGCGCAACGTGCAGTGGGGCATCAGGCTCCACTTCTAGCTCAAAGCTCTACCAACGGCGAGATCAAAGGGAGCCCGGGTGGGCTCCCTTTTTGTTGCGGCGCGTTTTACGGATTGAAACTTGTCGGGCACCGGAAGTCACTCTCCCCACGATCCAATTTTTGGGCTAACCTTAGGGCATCGCTCAACAGACCCTGAGTCACGAGGTAAATCAAGATGGTGTCCAGACGCCTTGCTACGGGTAGCTCTTTGCTCCTGCTTTCTTTCATGACTTTCGTCCACGCCCGACCCCAGAGTGCTCCCTCTCAGGTTCAAGAGCGAGCGGAGGAAATCACGGTTGCGCGCGCCCTTATCGAACAGGGCAAGATTGATGAGGCCATCGCCCGCCTGAAAGAAATGGAACTCCGCGAGCCAAACCTCAAGGGAGTGGCGCGGGGCTTGGGGACCGCTTACTACAAGATGAGCAATTTCGCGCAAGCGCTTCCGTACCTGAAGC
This sequence comes from Candidatus Acidiferrales bacterium, assembly GCA_036514995.1. Taxonomy (NCBI): domain Bacteria; kingdom Pseudomonadati; phylum Acidobacteriota; class Terriglobia; order Candidatus Acidiferrales; species Candidatus Acidiferrales bacterium. Next base: position 23,650 of record DATBWB010000063.1, on the reverse strand, counting down.
GGGCGGTGCAGGAGGACCCAAACGACAAAGAAGCTGTCCAGTTGCTTGGGCTTTCCTATTACCTCACCGGCAGACCGGCGGAAGCCATTCCGCTGCTGGAGAAGGTACGGTCCTGGTATCCGGTGGCCAATGTGGACGCTTCCTACGTCCTGGGCCTCTGCTACATTCAAACCAAGAACTACGCCCAAGCGAGGAAGGCTTTCGCGACCATGTTCAACGTCCCTGAAGATTCCGGGGCGAGTCATCTCTTCCTCGCCCGGATGCTTTTGCGGCAGGAATTCGACCCGGTGGCGGAGGAGCATGCTCAGAAGGCGGTCGCGCTCGACCCGAAACTTCCGCTGGCCCATTTTCTTCTGGGCGAACTCTACATGTACAAATCGAGAATTCCGGAAGCGATCGCTGAATTCGAGAAAGAGCTGGAGATCAACCGGGCGCACGCCGCCACCTACTACAAGCTGGCGGATGCGTACTCGCGTGTCATGAAATTTGAAGAGGCCGAAAGGCTTCTCCAGCGTTCCATTTGGCTGGACGCGACAGCCAGCGGGCCTTACGTTTTGATGGGCAAGGTGCTTTTGAAAAAGGGTGAGACGGAACTCGCCACCCGCATGCTGCAACGAGCGCTCAAGATGGATCCCAACAACTTTGTGGGTCACCACCTCCTGGGCCAGGCCTACCAAAAAATGGGGAAGACCGAGGAGGCGGAGCGCGAGCTCAAACTGGCCGAGCAGCTCCAAAAAGCTCAGACCGCCAATCCTTGACGGGCCATCGAAAGACTCGAACGTTTCGAGCGGGATCACCGCGACGAGGGCTCACATCGTAAGGCACGACCGGGGCAAATAACCTCTGCCCGGTAACCTCGTCTAACCATACTATTCGATAGGGAGGAACCGATGGGGAACGGATCGCGCTTTCCTTCGCTCTTCTTACAAGCCCGCTGGCTAGGCCCGGCCGTCTTGGTGACGTACTTCGCGCTCTTGGCACCTTCGCAATTGGCTGGCCAGGCTGCGACCACGACCGGGCCGGCCCCGGCAGGCAAGGCAGCTCACCAGCCCGCCCAGAACACTTTGGGCACTGGCGGGAAAGAGTCTTTGGCGGGCCAGCCGGGAGAATTGCTGGCCCAGCACGTGGGGAAACTCAAGCCGGCGCTGGTTCGCCCACCCGCCGGCATCTTGCGCTTTCCTTACTTGATCCCGAGTAACCCCGAAGCTGAGATCGCTGCCACTCGCGGCGACATCTATGCCCGGCGCGCCGAGTTGGGGATTCCTCTCGGCGTTTATCACCAACTGTTCGATTGGGACAGCTTTTTTGAAGGTGTCGCGTTCCTGCGGGATGGCAAGGGAGAGTACCTGCGAGATTCCGTCCGAAACTTTCTGGAACTGACGGCATCGAACGGCTATACCCCGCGCACCGTGGACCCCTCACGGATCTTTTATGCGCCCGAGCAGTGCAAGCCCTTCCTTGCCCAGGGCGCGTTTTTGGCAGCCAAGGCGCTCGGCGACTTCACATGGCTCGAAGGTCGTTATTACCAGAACTTGCGCCGCTTCCTCGACTACTGGGAGACCCATCGCCGTGGCCCGCATTTGCTCTTCCAGTGGCTGAGCGCGGTCGAAAGCGGGGTGGACAACCATCCCGCGGTGATGGGCTTGCCACCCAACTCGGTCGAAGCCGTGGACGCCAGTGTCTATATGTATCGCGAATATTTGGCGATGTCGTTGATCGCCGACCGGCTCGGCAAGGCCGAGGATTCTCAGAGTCACCGCGCCAAAGCCGACTTGCTTGCGCGCCAGATCAATCAACATCTTTGGTCTCCTGGGGAACAGATGTACTTCAATCTCGATACCGGCAGCGGTGAACTCATCAAGCTCGAAGCCTGGACGAACTTCCTGCCACTATGGGCGGGAATCGCCCCGCCCGAGCGAGCCAAGGCGATGATCGAAAAGCACCTGCTCCGGGCCGAGGCGTTTTGGGGCCAATACGGCGTTCCCTCGGTGTCACGGCAGGAGGTGATCTACAACCAGGCGCGCAAAGGGCTTTACGGAAGCTACGATCGCACCGTCTCCAACTGGCAGGGGCCTATCTGGGTGGTAGCCAACTACCTGGTCATGCACGGCCTGCTCAACTACGGCTATCAACAGCAAGCAGTCGAGTTGGCGCAGAAGATCGTGCGCTTGCTCGAGGATGACATCCGTCGCACCGGCGGCATGCACGAAAACTACGATGCCGAGACGGGCGCGGGACTGTGGTCACCTCACTTCGGTAGCTGGAACATTCTGGCGCCGCAGATGGTGGAAGAAGCTCAGGCCGGGAAAGACGCGACCCGGCTCGCCTTCTAGCCCATCATGGCTGGGCCGGACCTGGCCCGCCACGGCGGGCTACTTCGACAGCCGACCGACGTAAGCCTCAAAAGGTGAAAGCTCGAAGCCAATGAGATTCCGGAATTTCTTCCTGTCCGGCGTGCTGCCAAGCAAGGTCCTCACCTTCTCTGCCGGAAGCCCATAGCGGGTCAAGTCGAAGTCCACTTTTTGCGGGCTCGAAGACATGTTGAGCACCACCAGCACCGTCTCCGTCGAAGCCTTGCGCAGGTAGGAAAGCACATCAGGGTTGTTCTCGTTCAAGACCACGTACTCGCCATCCAGCAAGGCGGGACTGCGGCGGCGTAAGGCAATCAACTTCCGGTAAAAGTTGAGGATGGAATGGGGGTCCTTGTCCTGGGTGGCGACGTTGTGACGGGGATAACTCGGCGCGACGGGCAGCCACGGCGCCGCCTGGCTGAAGCCGGCATGGGGCTTGTCTTCCCACTGCATGGGTGTCCGCTCGCCGTCACGCCCCTTGTAATTCGGCCAGAAGAGCTTTCCGATTGGATCCTTCACGTCCTCCTTGGTCTTGGGGTCGTTATTCTCCATCCCGATCTCTTCCCCATAGTAAAGCTGGGGAGTGCCCCGCAGGGTCAGCAGAAGGGTGGCGGTAAGTTTGGCGACGGCGTAGTTGTTCTTGCCATCTCCATAGCGGACGTAGTGCCGGTCAAGGTCGTGGTTGCTGAGGAGATACATGGGCCAACCGCCGGCCGGGTTCCTGTCCCAGGCGGCAATGTGCTTGCGAAATTCAGCGGGGGAGAGTTTACTGGTGTTGGTGAAGAAGAAGTTCATGGGCAACTGAATCTCGTCCAGATTCCTGCCAAAGAAGCGAGACAGATCCGGCACATCCTTGCCCGATGTCTCGCCAATGAGCACGCGGTCATCATAAGTGTCCACAAGTTTCCGCAGATCGCGCAAGATATCATGAACTTCCGGCAGGCCGGTGTTGTACTTGTACTCCTGGTTCGGATCGCCGACCCAGTTGATCCCGGGGGCCATGGGGTTGTCCGGGAGGGCGGGATCCTCAAACATGGTAGCGATGGCATCGAGGCGGAACCCTGCCACGCCGCGGTCAAGCCAGAAGCGGACGACGTCGAACATGGCATTCTTAGCTTCCGGGTTGCGCCAGTTCAAGTCCGGCTGTTCGGCGTAGAAGAAGTGGTAGTAATAGTGGCCGGTTTGCGGATCAAACTTCCAGGCCGATCCGCCGAAGATGGACTGCCAGTTGTTCGGCGGTCGCGAATCTTTGCCGTCCCGCCAGAGGTACCAGTCGCGATGCTTGGCAGTGCGCGACAAGCGTGAGTCCGTAAACCAGGGGTGCTTGTCAGAAGTGTGGTTCAGGACCAAGTCCATGATGATGCGTATTTTCCGCTTCTTGGCCTCCGCCACCAGCCGGTCGAAATCTTGGAGCGTTCCGTACTCGGGATTGATGTTCCGATAGTCGGAAATATCGTAGCCGAAGTCCACCTGCGGGGACGGATAGCAGGGCGTCAGCCAGATCGCATCCACGCCAAGTGACTTCAGATAGTCCAATTTCGCGGTGATACCATTCAAATCGCCGATCCCGTCGTTATTGCTGTCGGCAAAGCTGCGCGGGTAGATCTCATAGACGACGGCGTGATGCCACCAGGAATGCCCCTGGGCGTCGAGGGGGGTTCCGCCGGCCCGGACAAGACCAGCCGGAACAAGAACGCATGCAATCGCGACGATGACAGAGAGAATTCTTTTGCGCATGGCATCACCCTTCCAGTTTCCAACGTCTCGAATTTCCTGGGGGAACCCTCAGACCATTTAACCCGGGCGCAGCCATCATAGCACGAATACGCTCGGAGGCGTTGAGCCAGCGGCCAGTGCGCGCTCTCGCGGGAAGAAAACCCCGAAGGTTCGAGACAAGGAGAAAGAGAAAAAACCGCCGGCCATCGTCCACGGCGAGGGCTTCCGGAAAGCCGAATCAAAACACAGAACCGTTGAGATTAACGGACGGCTGTTATAGAGTTCAACTTTCCGTTTGGCGGACAAGCACACAAAAATCAAGGTTGGAGGGCCCGGAGGGTGACCATCGGCCTAGCCTTCTACGGCACGTTTGACGGCTGTCGCAGCTCTTCGGGGGATCGTTGTGCCTGATGTCCGCTTGCAGGATCGGCAGATTCGAAGCATTTGAAGCATAGGAGGAACCGATGCTCCTCGCCGCGGCAACGGCAGTGACGCACAGGGCCCTGGCGCCGGTGGATGTCGGCATCATTGCCTTTTATTTCGTGATTGTCTTCGCCATCGGCTTCTATTTCTCGCGACGGGAACGAACCTCGGAGGACTACTTCCTGGCCAGCCGCAATGTCGGCTGGTTCGCCATCGGCGCTTCGCTCTTCGTCTCGAACATTTCCACCGAGCACTTTATTGGGCTGGCAGGTTCCGGTGCGACCTCGGGACTGGCGGTTGGCCACTTCGAGTGGCTGGCCTGCATCATCGTGCTTATCCTCGGTTGGGTCTTCGTACCCTTCTACCTGCGCTCCAATGTCTTCACCATGCCCGAATTTTTGGAACGCCGGTTCAACCGCCAGTGCAGCATTTATCTGGCCAGCATCTCGATTCTTGCCTACATCTTTACGAAGATCTCCGTGCATCTTTATGCGGCGGCCGTAGTGTTGGAACGCGTTGTGGGCTGGAACCCGCTGACCGCGGCTGTCATCCTTGTTGTGGCGACGGGGATTTACACCATTGCCGGGGGGCTGGCGGCAGTGATCTACACCGACCTGGTGCAAACGCTCATCCTCATCGCGGGCGCTGTCGTGCTCACCTTGATCGGCCTGGATAAAGTCGGTGGCTTTGCCGGCTTGAGGGCGGCGGTCCCACCTGACTATTTCCACATGATCAAAGCCATCGATCACCCCGAATTTCCGTGGACCGGTATTTTCCTGGGCGCCCCCATTCTCGGCATCTGGTACTGGTGTACCGACCAGGTGATGGTGCAGCGAGTCCTCTCCGGCAAAGACGAAGGACATGCCCGAGCCGGCACCATCTTTGCCGGCTTTCTTAAGATTCTCCCGGTATTCATCCTGGTGTTGCCGGGCTTGATCGCCTTCGGCCTGTTTCCCCAACTGTTCACGGTTGAGAACGGCCGGGTGACCAATGGCGACATCGCCTACCCGACGCTGATCGTGAACCTGCTGCCGATTGGCCTGGTCGGGTTGATGATCGCGGCGTTGCTGGCAGCGTTGATGGGGGCAATGAGTGCGGTGTTCAACTCGGCGTCCACGTTGGTTACGCTCGATTTCTATAAGAAGCTGCGTCCCGACGCCACCGAACGGCAACTGGTCACCTTCGGCCGCGCCGCAACCGGCGTTATGGTGCTGCTGGGAATTCTCTGGGTGCCGTTCATCAAGCTGCTCAGTTCGCAACTCTACATTTATCTTCAGAGCGTGCAGGCTTACATTAGCCCGCCCATCGCCGTCTGCTTCATCTTCGGGATCCTCTGGCCGCGGCTGAACGGCACCGGCGCCATTAGCTCGCTGCTGGTGGGCTTCGTGCTGGGGGCGGTGCGTTTCGTGTTCGAAGTGTGGGACAAGAGCGCTCACTTCACCTCGCCGGCAATCCGCTGGCTGGTGGGCATGAACTTCCTCCACTACGCAATCCTGATGTTCGTGATTTGCTCCGGCATTCTGTTTCTCGTAAGCCTGACAACCCCCGCGCCCGATCGTAGAAGGTTGGCCGGTCTCACCTTTGCCACTGTCAACGATAAGCTTGACACGACCCTTGTGCCGGGCCACAAGCTCGCTCGGGAAACGAGGCTCGAGCATCGCCTGAACGTGATTTTCACCGCCTTGTTGTTGGCCACAGTAATCGGCTTGTGGATCTACTTCCGATAGGGCGGAAGGAGCTGGCCCATGGTCACCGTCCATAGCCTGAAGCCAAACGTCAACCGGGCGGAGGCGATCGAGAAACTCCGCGGGGGGATTGCCGGCCTGGTGCGGTGGGTTCAGAGCGGGGCGTTGCGCTCGGTCGCAGATGTGCATGTTCCGTACCGTCTCTACCAGGTGGAGATTTCTAACGCGGCAAGCCGTCAAACGTCGTGGTTTGCCCTGGATGCGGTGAGTGGGTCGCTCGATCTTTACCAGTTCGACCGCATGCCCGATGAAGCCGAGCTGGTGCAGGTTGAAACTCGCAATCGGCCAGAGCCGGTGCTCGAGGATGGTCAGGCGCTCCGCCTGCTCGAGGACAAGCTCCGGCGCGTCATCTTCCACACTGGCTTCTTCCGTATCCGCGGTTTGCGTATTCGCGCAGAGCTCGTTTCACTGGATCTCCACATCCCATACTGGATCGGATTTTTCGGCTCAGGTGAATCTGTACGCCTCCGTGTGATCGACGCAGTGCGCCGCCGCTTCGAAGGCGCCAAAGCTCGTGCCTTCTTCGAAAGCTGGTTAAGGGGCTAGCACCCAATCCAGTCCCGAGCCGGAGCTGGGTGGGCGGCGCTTGCGTGCCTAAAAGCTAAGGCGGATTTCCCATCCTGTGGACGAATCGGGCAAGGCCAGCGTCACAGTTTTCTGCTCCGCGTTGTAGCTCCAGTCGGTGACGCTCCTTCCGCCCGCGCCCACTTCTTTCGGAGCTTTCTCGACACCGAAGATTTCGACGCGGACATTTTTCCACCAGGGCTTGTAGTTACCCTTGTGGGCGGAACTGATGATGGCCAGCGAATCGGCTGCTGGCTGGCAGGTGTAGGCCACGCGCAGAGTTTCACCGCGCGTGTAGGCAAACGTCTTGCCGTCGTCGAGGTAGAGCGAACCCCCGCACTCACTCCCGGGGTAAACGCGCAACTGCAGAGGTCCAGTTGGCACCTCGTCAGTGTGCTGCACAACCGGCTGCTGCGGCAGGATGGCACCGGCCCTGACGTACAGCGGCACAAGGTCGAGCGGCGGATTGATCTCCAGGGCACGGCCACTCCGGTACTTCTTTCCGGTCCAGTAGTCGTACCACTCGCCGGGAGGCAGGTTCACGTCATAGGCGTCAAGCATCTCGAACACTTTGGGGGCCACCAGCAGGTCGCGCCCGAAGAGGAATGCGCGATCCTCGCCGTAAAACTCTCGCGCCTCCGGGTATTCGAGGAAAATGGGACGCATCAGCGGAATGCCGGTGCGCGTGGTCTCCTCGAAGTTCGTGTAGATGTAGGGCAGCAACTGATAGCGCAGCTCAATGTAGCGCCGCCGGATGGCTTCATGCTCCGGGCCGTGCACCCAGGGTTCCTGGTCAGCGCTTCCCTTCATCGTGTGGTTGCGGAACATGGGGGTGAACACGCCGAGAGCGATCCAGCGCGTGAGCAGGTCCGCGGGAGGGCTGCCCCAGAACCCGCCGATGTCCACACCGACGAAGGGGTAGCCGGAAACGCCCAGACTCAGCAGATTGGGCACGGTCAACCGTAGATGGTTCCACGAACTCGTGTTGTCACCCGTCCACGAGGCGGCGTACCGCTGCGTCCCGGCATAGGCGGCGCGCGTCAGCACGAATGGCCGTTCATCCGACCGCAGCCGCCGCAGGCCCTCAAAGGTTGCCCGGGCATTCAGCATCCCATAGACGTTGTGGATGGCGCGGTGGTCCTTCGTAATTCCGCCGTCCAGGCGGTGCATGGTGTCGAGCGGCATGGTTTTGTCGGCGCGCTCAAAGATGGCCGGCTCGTTCATATCGTTCCAGAAACCGCGAATGCCCATGTTGACGAAGTCTTTGTAAAGCGTGCCCCACCATTCGCGGGTTTTCGTGAGCGTGAAATCCGGAAACACGCTGTCTCCCGGCCAGACTTTCCCCACGTAGGCGGAACCGTCAGGGTTTTTCACGAAGTGGTCGCCGGCCATCCCCTGATCGTAGGGCGCATAGCCAGGCTCTTGCTTGATGTGCAGGTCGGTGATGGCGATAACCTTGAACCCCTGCGCGCCGAGGTCGCGGATCATCCCTTCAAAATTGGGGAAGCGTTGACGGTCGATGGTGAAAGGACGGTTGCCCTCCTGGTAGTCGATGTCAAGATAGACCACGTCGGCGGGGATTTTCTTCTCTCGAAATGTCCGCGCAACCTCGCGCACGCGCGCTTCGGGATAGTAGCTATAGCGGCACTGCTGATAGCCGAGCGTCCAGAGCGGCGGCAGCGGCGTGTTCCCGATAAGGGTGCTGAAGTCCTCGAGCACCTTCTTGGGGTGCGGGCCGTAGAAGAAGTAGTAGTTCAGCTCTCCGCCTTCGGCCCCAAAGGAGTAGAGAGCCTCAGATTCTTTCCCGAAATCAAAGCTGCTGCGGTAGGTGTTGTCGAAGAAGAGGCCGTAGGCGACGCCGCGCCGCAGGCCCAGGAAAAAGGGGATTGATTTGTAGAGCGGGTCGGTGGACTCCTGCCATCCAAAGGCGTCAGTGTTCCACATCGTGTAGGTCTGGTTGCGCCGGTTAAGCGGCCCGGCTTTGTCGCCCAGGCCGTAGTAGAACTCCTCCGGCGGCATCGTCTTCCAGACACGCACCTGGCCCTGGTTCCAGCCCATGGGCCGGTGCGGGAAGTCCTGCTGGATGACGTTTCCGGCTGCGTCCAGAAAGGAAATCAGCAGGGGCGACTTTTGAATGCGCGCGCGAAGGCGCGAGGTGACCACTTCGATCGCCTTTGCAGAATCCTTCACGGTTACGTGCGGAGCCGGCGAGCTCGAGGGCACGACCGCCCAAGAAAAATCAGCCGGGAAAGAGCCCTCCGGCGCCAGCCGCACACGAATCACTGATTCGCTGATCGCCACCACCCACACCCGCGCCTGCCCGGCTTGCAACTGCAATCCGTTGGGCTTGACCTCGATGCCGGTCACCGCACCCACATGCTGCCAGCCACTTGGAAAAGCCGGCAGGGAGACTACGGCGACTGCCAGAATCGCACCAAGCAGATAACGGTTAGCTTTCCTCATGGAATGCCTCTCCAGTTTTTTGAGCTCCGTGGCCCCACACCACCCACTTGATCACCGAGTTCAGGCCGTGGAGTCGCCACCCTCGGTTCGAATGCCGATGTTGGTTCCGGCCTCCATGGCTTTCTCCTTTCCCCGCCAGAATGTCTCACCGCGAGGTTCAGTCAATCGCCGCGCCTCAGAGCGGCGGCTTCTGCCAGCCTCCGCACGCCTGCTCGATCCTCGCCGCCACTGCCAGCACGACTTCTTCTTCCCAGGGCCGGCCAACCACTTGCACGCCGATGGGCAGCTCTTCCGGCGACCGCCCTACAGGAACCACCGCCGCCGGATTGCCCGTGAGGTTGAACCACTGTGTATAACGCATGGCATCGAGATAATTGACGGTTTGCCCGTCAATCATCCAGGCGCGCTCACCGTGGCGGAATGCCGGAATGGCACAGACCGGGCAAAGCAGGATCGGGAACTTCTGCATCTGCTCCAGCAAACGGGTGCGGCATTGGTCGCGCTCTATCAAGGCATTGAGGAGGCAATCCAGTGTCAGCGGAGGCTCTGCTGCTACCATCGCGACAAACTCCCGCAGAATCGGACTCAGCTCGGACTCGTGACCTGCGAGGATTGGCCCGAGCACCAGCCCACCAGCGAGGCCGAAGAGCGTCCACCAGAGCTGTCGGGCGTGCTCAAGGCCCTCGGGACGAAACGGCTCGACTTCAAGCCCTTGCTGCTCGAGTGCCTTGGCTGCGGCGCGGACGGCGGCCCGCGTTTCGGGTGTAACAGTGGTCTCGCCGTCATCCTCAAAGTAACCGATGCGCAGCCGACGTACCTCGTCCTCACTCGCCGGCCGGAATGGCACGGGCGCCGAACAAACGTCGCCCTCGTCCGGCCCCGCCATGACCTTCAGAAGAGCTTCCAGGTCGCGCACCCTGCGCGCCATGGGTCCGACCACACCGAGCCCTGCGAATGGTCCGACGCAAGGGGGGAAGTGGCCCGTCGCCGGAATGCGGCCGGGTGTGGGCTTCAACCCGCAAATGCCGCTGAAATGCGCCGGAACGCGAATGGAACCGCCGCCATCACTGCCCACGCCTGCCGCAGAGCAGCCCGCAGCAATCGCTGCCGCTTCGCCTCCGCTTGAGCCGCCGGGTGTGCGCGTCAGGTCCCACGGATTATTCGTCCTGCCGTGCAGAACATTGTCCGTCTCGTAGGCCATCAGCATCTCGGGCACGTTCGTGTTCGCCAGGATGATGGCACCGGCTGCTTTCAGTCGCGCCACCAGCGGAGCGTCCTTCTCAGGCACGCATCCAGCGCGCAGCTTTGTCCCTGCTTCACACCGGAGCCCGGCAACGTCAATCGAACTTTTGATCGTCACCGGCACGCCGTGCAGCGGCCCCAGCCGCTCGCCGCGCATCACCGCCTGCTCGGCTGCCAGCGCCTGCTCCAGCGCGCGATCCCGCTCGAGATGCACCATCGCATTCAATTGTGGATGCAGCTTTTCGGCCCGATCCAGGTGGGCTCGAACAAGTTCCACCGGAGAAATTCTTTTGCTGCGGATCATTTGCGCCATTTCGATGGCGGCCAGGTACGTCAGGTCGCTCACAGCTTTGTCTCCGGGAGGTGCTGACCGGCGAGTATAACATGCGGTGTGGGAGCCGCGACTGATGCCTCGAATCCCGGTGTGGCGCAGCTCAGAGCTGGCGCAACTGCGGAAACGCCCGGTGGTCTGCGCATCACTATAGATCTAATGTGAAGGTTGTGCCTCCTCCGGACCGGCAGCGATGGGCATCGGTCGCCGTATTGGAGTGCGTCGGCTAGCCGCCGCTTTCCAAAGCGGGAGCAAGCTCCCGCACTCCAAGTCGTGCTTTAGAAGCATTACAGATCATCGTCGGCGAGGAACCGGCCATAGTCGTTGCTCTCCAGCCAATGGTAAAGAAAAACCTGATACAAATACGAGGCAACAATCTCTTCGCCCAATTCATGGGTCTCTACGCAGAGAAACGGCACCTGCAGCCCCGCCAAGACGGCAATGAGCGACTGGGTGATTTGGTTGGGGCTGACGCGGCTATAGGAATAGGGCGACTTGACCTGACTCAGGGCGGCGGTGATCACCAACAAGCGTTGCCGGTATTGGCTCATTTGCCGGAGCCGGTCGATGAACAAGGGCCGCCCGACGGTGAAGGAGTGAACCAAGTCAGAAAGGTCTTTCCGCTCCACGGCACAAATCTCTTCCAATCCGGCGACCGAGTAGTCGCCCAGCTTCAACGGCTTTTTCTCCACGCCCTTAAACCAGCCACGAAAGCGAGCGAAAGAGAATGGATTCTGCTCGCGGGTGTCAACAATGACCACCGGCCGCGGGGTACGGAGCTCGGTTCCACCACGCTCAGCGATCACCGGTTGTACGGGATGCGGCACGGGAGCGGCAGTCATCTGCCACTCAAGAGGAGAGGTGATCAGTGTGCGGCGCCTTTTCATGCGGTGGCTCGCGGGCTGCTGATTTCGAATTCGATTCTCCGTGTTCTACAGCTTGAAGGTCAGGCGGGGGCGGCTTTCGACAGCGTTCCCAGGCGCAGCTTGGCCTGCCTAGCCGTTTCGCGGAGCAGCGGGTCAGGATGGTTCAGGCAGTTATCCAATTCCCGCTCGAGCGACCTCAAGCCGAGGGTGCCGATGGCGTGCGCCCCGCACGATTTGAGCCAGGGGTCTTCGCTCGATACCAGCGCGGCTACTGCCTCTTCGCGGGTCTCGACTTTCGCGCCCACCAGCCGGTTGGCCAGCCGGACTCGTTCGGCGGCGCTCACCCCACTATCCAGCAACGGCAGGAGCACATTGCGGAGCTGCGGCTTCAGGATGTTGTCCAGCAACTCCAGCGCGTTGGCGTGCACCACCGCGTTGTCTGATTGCACTCCGAAATAGGCGCTGTGCAGGTCGTAGCGGGTATAGAGAAGCCCGAGCAGCCGGAAGATGCGCTCCACTTCCTGGTTCATGGACTCGCGCAGGCCACGGGCGACCGGCTCGTCGCTCTCCAGGTTTGCGCCCAGGGTTCCCAAGATCTGGTAAGAGCGGTAGTGGCCCAGGATTTCCGCGGCCAGCACCGTTTCGATCATCTGCCCGTCGAGTCCGAATTCCGGGTGGAGCTGGTGGAGCTTGTTCAGCGACGAAATGATCCGGAAGCGCAGGGTAGTGTCGCTTTCGAGCAAGTTCTCGACCAGGACGCGCTCGGCGGCCGGGGTGCCTATGCGCACGAGCGCGCCGGGGATCTCCCGCCGAACCTCGATGGGCACGGCCGGGTCGGTCAGGTGGTCGCGCACTGTGCCCACAATTCGATCGCCGAATTTGGCTAGCGCCTCGGCGACATGGGTTGCCAGTTGCGGGTCCGTCAGCCAGGCAAGCACACGCGGGATGAAGCGGCGCTTGCGCAAAGTACCCACAGCGCAAATGGCCTGTCGGGCCACTTCGACGTCCGGATCGGCCAGCAACCGGCGGAGCTCATGATCGAAATGGTCGGGCAGCACGCAGATGAGCCGGGCTGCTTCCAGGCGTGCTCGCTGCCCTTCCGGCCCGCTCTGCTCCACCATAGCGTCGAGGAGCATCCGGGCGGCTTCGAGGTTTTGCGCCTCCCCGGGCCGGGCCAGGAAGGCCACGATGGCCGAGCGGATGGAAAAGTCGCCGAAGTTGCCCAGCTCCTCGATACGGGCGAGCGGATCGATGCGGGCATGATGGGTGAGGTAGAGCAGGGCCTCGGTGCGGACCTCCAGGTGGGGGTCGTGCAGCAGTAGGTCGATCTGCGGCAGAACCGTTTTGTCGCCCGCTGCCGTCAGGATGGAGATGGCCTTTTGGCGGACTTCGGGCGCGGGATGGTTGAGCAGGTCGCGCACAGCCGGATGCGCCGCCACTTTATGGCTCAATTCTAACAGGCTCAGTGCATAAAGAATCTGTTTGGGGTCGGCAGCACGCAGGTTGGCGACCAGAATCTCCGTAGTGGAACGGTCCAGCACCGGCGCCAAGGACCTCTCGGCGTCGAGCCGGTGCTGGTGGATGGATTCTCGCAGGGTGGCCACGTACTCTCGGCGCGCTATCAGAGCGGCCGTCAGCCAGCCCAGGATCAACACCAGGTTGACCCAGCTCACCTGGCGGGCCTGCCAGCCCTGATAGGTCGCAAAGACCAACACGGCCACGGCGGCCAGGCCGTCTCCCATCCGCCAGATCACCGTATCAATGAACGATTTCACCTGGACTTTCACATTTGCCGGCACGGGCAAATAGAGCAGCTCGACCGTGGACTTGTCGATCGAATACTGCAAGACGTTGATGCCGCCCCTCAGCCCGATGGCGGCCAAGAGCGTGCCCCAGACGAGCACGCCGACCGAGCCAAGCAGCAACGCCACCGGCACAACGAACAGCGCCGGGCCCAGGCCGAAACGCCGCAGCACGCGCGAGGTGAGCAGCAACTGTACGAGCAAGCCGGCCAGCCCGGCGTAGAAATAGAAATCTCCAAAGAAGGCCGCGAGTTCATTCTTGGGGGGAATGAATTGTTTGGCGATGGCCTTGAATTGCCAGCCCGCCACGCTGGTCACGATCGAGGCCATCAAAATGAGGCCAGCAATCGTCTGCAGGTACGGCGAGGACCACACCAGCCGCAAGCTCTCGCGCAGGTTCTGTGGTCCCGCCTCGCTGGTCGCCTGCGCCGGCTCCTCTATCTCCACCAGGGTGGCCTGCCTCTGCCGCCAGATCAACAAGACCAACCCGGCGCAAATCACGATGGCTATCGCCATTGCGAACAACAGGCTTTCGGTGCCGAACCTGGGGGCAACGGCATTGGCGAACTTCCCGCCGAAGATCGCGCCCGAAATGGCACCGCTCCCGACCAGCCCGAACACCCGCTTGGCTTCGCGCGTGGTCAGCACATAGTTGGCCAGCGTCCACACCTGCGCCACCGCCAAGACTCCGAAGATGCCCACCCAGACGTAGATCACCGGGTAAAGCCAAGAGGGCTGGTGGTAGTGAGCCAACCACCAGAACAAGAGGCAGTTGGCAGCGAAAAAGAGCAAACTTCCCGAGAGCAGGTTGCGCAAGCCGGTGCGTCGCCCGGCGCGAATGTATCCGGCCACCACAAATCCCACGAGCAGGGCGATGGCAATGTCGGCATAGGGCAGTTGCACCGCCTTAAACTTGTCCAGGAAGAGCGCATCGCGGGTGACTCTGGCCACGATGTAGCTGGCCATGATCAGGAACAGGTAGGCGAACAAAAGGGCGCCACGGCCCAGGTCTCCACGCTGGAGATTCAGCAGCCGTTCAATGAACCGTGTCATGGGCCGGGAAACTCCCTCCTGTTTGATGCCAACAGCGGGTTCAGGCTTCGCCCTTACGATGCTCGGGCCCGCGGACCAGGCCTGCCGCACGGTACTTGCTACTGCCCTTCATTTGTCCGCCCGGACCCAACCTAAAATGCGGAGCCTTCTCTCTTCCTCGCCGAGGTGAATGGCAACGGCCGGCGACCACGGGCTGTGCTTTCGATCTCGCACCTGAACTTCGACTACCTGGACACCACGGGGTTCCGTCGCACCCAGCGGCACCGCCAAGCGCGCCTCCTGTGACAACTCCTGCCAGGGGGTTCTCCGCTCATCGCGCAGCACACGATAACGATAGACTCGCTCCGCAGGCGTCGCAAACCCGTGTCTTGCCACCAGGTCGTCGAACGGCAACACGGGTGGCCGACCGGCATCCGCCACCACCCGAAAATTGTCCACTCCGCCGGCCCGAGTGAACCAATATCGGCCGATCTTGTCTCGCCGCTCCATCAAGATACGCGACAGGTAATCGGCCGCGGCCGGGTCGCTGTATTCGGCGGTGTCAACGGCGGCGCGAATCTGTTCGTCGGTAAACGACATGACGATTTTCGCGGCCCAGTAAGCGTCAGCCGAGGTCATGTTTTCGAAAGCGATGATCGGATAATTCGGTTTCCATCGCCCGGGATGAAACATCTCGGACTCGATGTAACCAATGGACTTGTAGAGGATGGTGCGGCGGTGGCCCCAGGGACGATTGTGCGCGCCCAGCGACAAAAAGGCTTTCGAAATTTCCCCCGCGTCCAGGATGTACTCGAATCCGACGCGGTCGGTATTGGGAAAGAGTGTCTCTGAGCCAAGCGCCGATCCGAAGTCAATCAGGTAGTGGCGCAGGAAGCGGCGTCCATCCTGGGTCACGTACATGTCCAGCGTATTCTGTTCGCGGATGTCGTTGTCGTTCAGCCACGAGGCGATCACGCGCAGCCCGCGCAATTCCCGGCGATGCTCGTGCGGGATCCAATCATTCGGATCATCTTGGCGCAGGCCATAGTAGCGGAAAGGGCCTTGGGGTTTGCCCGAGAGCCACTTGCTGGCCAGCGCGCGCACCGTTCCGTCCGGGAGGCGAGGAACCTTGGAGAGCACGTCGTCGAGATCCTTTGCCGTCATGCGCCGCTCGGCGCCGCGCCAGTCCACAACCGTGGCGTCCGGCGCAATCTGCAGGATCTCGGGGCGGAACCGGACAATGTAGTTCTCCGGCGTGTTGTATCCGCTCGCATGGTAGAGCTTGGTGGCAACGACTTCGGCCCCGCTGGCCATCTCCGGGTAATCGGGCGGGTCAAACTTGATGCCGTATCGCTGTCCGCGCGCATCCCTGATCCTGAAGCCGGGCGTGATGCCGGAAGTCTTGCGGGAAACAATCCACGGACCCTGGGGGTCGGGCCCGTCGGGGGTATTCGACCCGCGCTTGATTTCCTCGAGGCTCATGGGCCGGCGCCCGTTGCGGTTGGTGAACCAGCTCGAATCGGGCACCTGATCCACCGCGTTCGCGTTCGCGGCCGGTCTCTTCCGCACATGGCGCGGGATATCGAAGGCTTGCTTGGCCTGCTGGAAAAATGTGGCGTCGAAAAAGTCGTAATACTGGCTGTTCCTCCGGACCTTCGGTTCCGGAATATCGTTCATGTCGAAATCTAATTCGATGGGCGGCCCGGGCGACGGCTTCTGGCGCGCCACCGCGGGCGACGGAGCGGCCACGGTTCCGATCAGCCAAATGGCCAGCAGCGCTCGAAAAGGTTTCATCCTTTAGAACTCCGGGCTGAAGGTAAAGTAGAAACGCCAGCCCTCGCTCGACCGGCCCACATCGAAACGAAGCGCGACGCCGCGGAGGCTCTTCACGCGCAATCCGGCGCCGTAGCCGGTACGGAAGCGCTCGAAAGAAAAATCACCCGGCTCGCGCGCCACCTGGCCCTGATCGGTGAAGAGCACGAAGTCAACGAACTTCCAAACCTGATGGCGATATTCAATGTTCACGAGCAGCGCATTGGCGTCGTAGAAGCGGAACTCACGAAAGCCGCGCATGGTGCGGCTACCGCCCAGGTAGGGCAGCAAGTAGAAAGGAATCTGCCCGGCGTCGCGCTCCTGGCGGAAGTCAGCCACCAGGCGCACGGCCAGCGTCCTCCTTCTTCCCAGGGGCACGTAGCCGTCCGCCACCAGGCCATAGTCGTAAAAATCAAAATTGTCTGAATTCAGTGAATCCACCCAATAAAAACGCCCCCGCCAGCGGAACCCCTTCTTCGGGTCGAGCGGGTTATCGAGCGCGGTGTACATGGCGGAGAAGCCGTAGCGCAACAGCGAAGAGCCGCGGGCAAGCCCGGCCAAGATCGGGAACTTCTGCTCGGTCGAAGGGAATCGGTCGTCTTCCCCGCCGGAGACGTTTGTGTTGGTGTAACGGACGCCGAAATCGAAGCGGGCACGCCCGCCGATTTCGGTTCCGATCACGGCGCCAGCGTTACGATCCTGCAGCTTGTAATTGGTCCTATCGTTCTCAAACGACCCGTCGCCCAGGCCGAAGAAATCTTCTTGTGGCCGCGAACGATACTGCGTGGCCAGATCGAGGAAGAGCTTGCGGTCGCGGAGGAGCGAGAAACCGAGCATCGTTCCAAACTGTTGATAGTTGTTGGTGGAGTACCGCAGGGGCATTTCGAAACGAATCCTGCGGTGCAGGAAATCGTCGTCAAAGATTCTTATGCCCAGGGCGAACCCGGTTCCCGTACCCATCCCGCCAGTCAGCGGCTGCAGGTGGTGCTGCTGGAGCCAGTACTGCCAATAGTTCAATTTTTGTCGGAGGTTGTGTTCTTCGAGCGCCAGCAGTCCCTTTTCGAGTCCCTTGCCCAGTCCGATGAGCGGATAGAGAGGCACGCGGACAATTTTCCTTGCCGTGCCCGATTCCATCCGGCCATCCACAATGCGCCCAGGAGGCGCTGCGGCGGAAGTGGCATCCGGGGCGTTCGCTGGTGGAACTGCCTGGACAGTTGCCGGCGCCCCGGTAGCTTTCTCCGGCACCTCCTGGGCAAAGGCAACAGGTAAGTTTGCGAATAGGGCAACCAGAAGAAGCGCGAATGCCCCTGTTTCCCTAGTCATGGCAACCGCCCAGCGGTCCAAGCTGCGGCGCCGTTGCGCCTACGTTCCAGAATGTGGAATTGTTTGCCAACCCTACTCCAGTCTAACCAGATAGGCAATCAAATGCTTGAGGGAGCGATGGGGATGGGCCGTTGGCCGGCGGCTGGAAGAATCGGCTGACACTGACGGTAACTCCTTGCAGCTAAAAGCGGCCGTGGGACCTCGCCAAGCCAAAGCTGGCCGCGCCAGGGCCGAAAAGAACATTCTATTGGGTAAGATGGAGCGGGGTTCTTTTCACAAGCGGGGCGACGGGAGTCAGGAAGGCCGGCCCGGCTCCAGACTATTCAAACGTGAAGAGCACCTGCTGCTGGCCACGCTCGGCGATGAGCTTTTGGATGTGCTCGACCAGCTTCTTCCGCCGCTTGAGCAGCGCCTCGATTTCGGGCGAGCGGAGATATTTCTTGCAATGCTGCCTTGCGGCCTCCTCGTCGAGCGTCCGCAGTCTTTCCCAGAGGTTGCGTTCGCACTGGACAATCCCTTTGGGCTCCTTCAGATCGGTATGGCGACGGAAGGCACGCGTGTGGTCAATCAGCCACAGCTTCCAGTCGGTAGTGAACAGGATATTGCCCTGGTTGCGGTCGGTGTTGTAAACAAGGTTGTCGAAGACCCGCATCACCTGCACCTGCTGGTTCCAGCGCGTTAAGTCGGGCGGGGAGATTTTCCTCTTCTGCCTAATGGTCTCGGTCATGGCGTTCTCGACCCAGATTTGGAGCGATCCGCTGGTGCCGTGAACCCTCCGCTCCACCACTGGCGGCACGTTATCCAGCCCCAGCAACCGGCTGAGTTCGTAGGCCGCGCACTCGAAGATGAAGCTGTCGCGGAAGAACATCTCCGTTTGTCCACTGGCCAAGGTGGTGACAGTTTTCTCCTCGTTTATGTCGCGGAAGATGGCGTGCATCCGGATCCCGTCTTTCTCCAGCAACACTTTCCGGGGATGCGTGATCCCTTGGCTGATCTCTTTCATCTTGATCACTTTGGCGGTGCGCAGGAACTCGAGCACCTCTTCGTCGCTAATGAAGGGCAGCGGCTCGCCGTCCGGCCCCAGCCACACCCGCCCCGATACAACCGGGGCCGGCACCGGCGTGACGGGTGGCGCAGCGCGCGACGGCTCCTGCAGCTCGCCCCGATACCATCGGGGCTCGTACGCCGATCCGCCGCCGGGGAGTTCCGCAGCCGCATGAAAGCTCGCCATGCTCGATGGCCACCCGCCGCCGCGGGTGGCCCCGCGGTCGAGCAGCACGCTACGCTGGTCGAGGTAGATCGCCGTGAACTTGCCGTTCTGGATCTCCAGCGCCGACGCCCGGCCTCCCTGGTAGTAGCTCGCCAGCATCCCCGTATCGATCAGGAATACCTTTCCGCCGAAGCGGGCCTGGATCCGCCCGTCAAGTTGGGGCGTGTGGCCCACCACGAAATGGGCTGCGCCATAGCTTCCGAGCAGGTTCGCCACGTGCGATGCGCCCTCTTCTTCCGGCCACTGCGCGAAACCGCGGAACCACAGCGGCCCCTCCGGGTGGATACTCAACCAGTTCGGGTAGCCCAGGAAATCCTCCAGCATCTTGAGGTGTTGCTTCTCTTGTGCGGATGGCTCAGCGGTCTTGCCCTCCTTGGCCGCCTCCGCTGCCTTTTGGACCGCTTCCGCCTTGCGGGCCTCCAGCTCCGCTTGTGCCGCGGCAGTCATCTCTTCGAGGGTAAAAAACGGCAGGATCAGCTTCTGTGCCACCAGATACTCTTTATATGCATCGAAGGCCTTGATCTCGTCCTTGATCCGCTGACCGATCGCCTCCACTTTCCAGGACGCCAGTTGCGGGCTGATGCCGCCGTGGAGGAAGACCCCGTCACTCATCCGGACGACGGCCGGGCGCTCCCGCAGCCACCGGCCGTATTTCTTCTCCGGCCCGAAGGCTTCCCGGTGTTCCACGAAGCCAGGCGGGTGCGCCTCCATCCAGGCCTTTTCCATCGCCGGCGTGAATACCGGCGGCGGTTGTTTCCGGGCCTGGGCGCGCCACTGGCGCCATTCCACGTAGGCCTGGTAGGCGGCCTTCCGGCGGATCTCCGATTTCCTGTCCGCAAAACCGGCATAATTCTCGGGCGTCACGTAGCGCAGGTCGCCGATGAGGTTCATCATTTCGTGGTTGCCCAGCAGGACAACGACACGCCCGCCTTTCTTCGGCGCCTGCTTTTCCAGCGTCCCCAGCAGGTCCATCACTTCGCGGACCCTGGGGCCGCGGTCGAGGAAGTCTCCCGTCTGCACCAACGTGGCATTCCGGCCCGTCCAACGGTGCTTCGAGTCAATCAACCCCGCCTGCTGAAGGATGGCCACTAATGCGTCGAAGTCGCCGTGGATGTCCCCCACGGCCAAGACGCGCTCACCGCCGCTGCGGTCAGCCGCCGCTCGGAGACGGCTGGCGGGCAAGACCACGGCCAGCACAACCAGCAGCCCAACAACACACCTGCCGATATGTTTTCGAGAAAAGCGAGCGAACAGCTTGGTCATCATAGTGCGCCGAGTTTAGCACGAAGAGGATTAACTGGATTGTCTCGAGCTGGGAGCCGCGGGCCCCTACTGCTGCGGCGAGTGGCTTTCCGCCGGTGGCCGAGCGACGAGCGCCTCGGCAAGCACGCGGCCGTCGGTTCGAGCCAGCGTGATCCCGCACAGAAAGGCCAGTGTGGGTGCGATATCGGCTGGGGTCGCCGGCACCAGATATTCTCCCGGCTTGATCCCCCGGCCCATCAGAATCAACGGCACGCGCGCATCGTAGGCGTAGGCCGTGCCATGGGTGGCGGCGGGGCCGGGGGGCAGTTCTTCTGAAGCAAGCACGAAAAACCAGTACGGTTTCGGCACGACGATGAGGTCGCCGCTCCGACCGGGGTAGTAGCTCAGGGCCGCCGCGCGCGCAACCCGGTCGCCGGTGTCCCGCAGGTCGCCGAGCTCGTCGCCGCGAAACACCCGCCACACGCCGGGCACAGCGAGGATCGCATCCATGGCGACTTGCATGGCTGCGGAATCGGCGGCCAGCTTCTGGTACACGCCCGGCGCGAAATAGAAGTCCGTGTACAGCATGCGCGCCACGTGCTTGCCCGCCAAAGACCCCTTGGAAATACTGTCGGATTGGTTTTGGGCGGGCTTGCCCGGAGCGAAGAGCGGCTCGAGCGCTTGCTCGACGCGTTCCACGACCTGGTTGGTCACGATTCGGCCTGCGTCCAATCCCTCCCTTGACATCTGCTCGGGGATCGGGGCTACCCCGTGATCGGCCGATAGCGCCACCACATAGTTCCCCGGTCCGACAGCGCGATCCAGGTGTGAGAGCAGAGCGCCGACCGTGGCATCCAGCCGCACGAGCATGTCCTGCACCTCGTGGCTGCGCGGACCGAAGTCGTGGCCGACAAAGTCGAGCGCGGAAAAGCCTACCCCGAGGAAGTCGGTGCCGCGGCCTTTGCCGAGGCCGAGCGCGTCCACCGCGGCCTGCGCCATCCGGCCCAGGTAGGCATCCGAGAACGGGCTCTCCACCCACGCCTCATAAAAGCCAATGTCCGGCTTGCCCGCCAAAGACTCACTGGGAATACCGGTCGCTTGGTTCTGGGCGGGCTCGTTGCTCTGGCCCTTGAGCCCATGCGGAAAAATCGCGGTCCAGCCTGGCGGGGGTTTTTCGTCAGCCGCGTTGTCCTCGAACAGGTAAGCGCGATCGGGCAGCGTGCGGCTCCAGGACTTCCCAAAATCCTTTTCCACGGGATGCGCTTGCAGAAACTTTTCCAGGAAGGACACCGGCGAAGTTGTGTAGGCCAACGAGGTGACCCAGGATCCTGCTCCCGTATCGAACCAGGTGACCACGTCGGCGCGCTGACCGGCAAGCATGATCGCACTGCGCGGTTTGAGCGAGAGGATGACGATGCGCGAAGACGGGCCCATCTGCGCGCGCAGTTCGTCGGCGAACGTGGGGACGGCAAGGCGAACGGGGCTGTGGCCGCCTTTCGCCGCCGCGCTGTAGCTGATGACTTGACTCCGCGGATCTTCCGTGCAGCCTCGCCCTTTTCCCGATTCGCGATCCCACCAGGCATTCAACACCATGCCGTGCGTGGCCGGGAAAGTGCCGGTGGAAATCGTGGCGTGCCCGGCGCAGGTGACTGTGCTCAGGTACGGGTAGGCGGCTTGCCGGAACCAGGCGCCGCCGTCGATCAGCCGGCGCAAGCCGCCGGTCCACTGGTGTTGGAACTTGTCGATGTAGTCGGCCCGCATCTGGTCAACCACCAGCAAGACGACCAGCTTCGGCCGAGCCCGCGACGGCCACGGCTGCGCCGCCCCGATGTATCGGGGCGCCGGAGCCAAGCCGGGAACCAGCAGGGCGGCGCACATCCACCACGCCACCCGTTTTTGCTGGAAGTTCATTTGCCAAACCACCCCCTGGTCGAGGCGCAGTCTAACATGAACCTGTCGAGCTTGGATTGAAGTCGCGAGCCCCCAGGCTTGGTCCCCGAGGCTGGAGCCTCGGGGCTCGGTGCGGAGGAGAATTTTGTTGCTGCGCATCGAAGAGGAACGGGGCGCCGCCGCTCGCTTCCCGGCCCAATCCCCTAGCGCGCGCAAAAAATATAGGGCAACTCACAACCCTGAGTTGCCCTACGATTTCAAATCCTGGCTACTTCTTGGTGTATTCGGCCATCTGCGCTTTTTTCATCTGCTCCCATTTGGCGAACTGCTCGGAAGTCAGAATGCGCTGATAGCCAGCGTGCTTCTTCGACTTTAGCTCCGACTTGGCGTTAGCGAATTCGGCTTGCTTGGCGGAGATGGTGGCCGCGTCGGGGGTCGAACTGGCCTTCAGGCGCTCGAGTTCCTTGTACAGGGTATCGGTCTTGGCCATCAGGGGTTCAAGCTCGGTGTAGAGAGTCTCGAGCTGGGTCACTTGTTGGGGGGAGAGGCTGAGTTCGGTCCGCATCTTCTCAACCGCAGCCGCCTTGTCCCACTTGCCTTTCACTCCCCCGGCAAATACGAGGGCGACGGCGAGCAGAACCAGGCAAATCGTGGCGACGAAATTCTTTCTCATGCAATCCTCCTCAGGCAAAATGAAACACTTTGAAGGGTACTTCCATTATAAAGGCAAAAGGTTACAGCAAAGTAAAAAGATGTAAAGAGTTTGTACCCGCTGAATGGTGGCTGGCTCGGCCGATGTGTCCCATGGGCAGGGGTATGTAGCACGTTGGGGGGGGTGTGTCCAGGGGAATTTAGGACACAGTTTGGAATTGTGTCCAGCGGGTAGAAGGGCGAATTTTTTCGCGCTTTTTGGGGGTGGCTTGGAGGGCATTACGGCCGCGCGGGGCCGCTGGGGGGTGCGTGGATTGCGGCCCGGATGGGTGTGGGGGCCGTAGCCGGCGCGGGGGCATCAGCGAGCGGCGAGAGTAGCCGAGTGGAGTGCCCCGGCCGAGCTAGGTCTTGCGGCGTGGGTGCAGGATGCGGTGGACGGCGAACCGCTTGCTCCGCGCCTCACTCTAATCTAGAATCATCCTAAATCTTGAGACTAGGCAGCAAGAGGGAAGCGCCGCCCGGGAGGGAGTGCCGTCCCGAGGCTGCCGGCAGGCAGGGCAAGGATGAGCGAACCATGATGAAACCAAAAACAAAATTTCTGGTGGGTGGAGGAATAATCGTCGCGGTGGTGGTGTGGCTGGGGCTTGCCGGCGTGCGCGAGAGCAAAACCTACTACGTCACCATCGCGGAATTGCAGGCGGGGGATTCGGCTGCCTTCAGCAAGCGGCTGCGGGTGGCGGGCGACGTCGTGAACGGCTCCATCCGGCGCGATGGCAAAAAGGTCTCCTTCCAATTGAAACAGGCGGAGCATCTCTTGCCGGTCGTCTATGTCGGCACCGAACCACTACCGGACACGTTTGTGGACGGGGCGCAGGCGATCGCCGAGGGCCGGTATCAGCCCGATCACGTTTTTGTCGCCAAACATAT
>DATBWB010000062.1 GCA_036514995.1 Candidatus Acidiferrales bacterium | reverse complement strand
GAACTTCTTGCGCCTCGCCCGCGTTCCCGCCGCCTTCCGGTCGCTTTGCTCTCTCTTTGTCCTCAATCCCCCTCCCAGGACTTTCCGCCACCCGATTCAGCCGGCCGCACCACATCCTCCTCCGTGCTTGGCTGGTGTCCGCTCGCTTCACACCCGCTCGCAAACCTACTATGGCTTGGTCCGCACGCGTGACCTCTCGCCCCGTAAACCATAATCCGCGGCAAACCCTGCCGCGGATTTCCTGGATGATCTCCCCATTCTTCCGGTGTGCACCGCGTCGCTTCGCTCGCCAACACGGCTCCTCCTTCCCGCTTGCACCATCCTTGGTTTTGGCTGGAGGAATTCTCTCCTCGGTGAGGCCTTGCCTGCGGACGCAAACGGGCTGCCCAATCGGAATAAACGTCTGGCCCCTGCGCCCGCGTCCGCGCAAACCTGAAATCGGGAATCTCAAATCTGGGCCTGGCTTCTCTTCTCTCGCCTTGCCTCCTCTATCTCCACCTTATCATGCCCGACGTTTCCTCCGTCGCCTGCCCCTTGCATCTCCCTGAATTACATCGAAATGTTTCTGCACAGGGCATCAGGAAGCATCACACCCCAATCCTGATTCTCCCCTTTCCACTCTGAAATCGACAATCGCATATGGGCCCTCTTGCCGGAGGTCACTCATCACTCCCCAAAATACTTCCACGTCGGCCAGAGCGGGTGCGGCTTTAGCGTCAGGTATTCCTCACCCAGCCGGGCCTCCATCTTCGCAAGCATCTCGTACAGGGCCCGGCGGCTCATCGGTCGCTCGCCCCGATGCAATCGGGGCTCGCGGTTGATTCGCTCGAGCACCATCTCGACCGTCGCCCCGCACAGGTACCGCCAGCGGAAGATCCGACCCCGCCTTGTCTCCTGCCCCAGTACGCGCCGGGCGGTGAGGGCAAAGTCACACAGGTAGTTCTCCGTTCGCCTCTCCCACGTCCGCCGCCGGTCTCGCCCGCGCACCATGGGGAAACTCACTCGCCGTTCGAACCCACTAGCCCGTGCGCAAATCCGAAATCTTCTATAGCAGTCTTCAAAGACCCCGCGCAGAACACAAGCGCAGAGCGCGTTCCAATGCTCGCCTGTTCCATGACATGCCGGGCACCCCGCCACCGCGAGCACTGTGACGGGTTCCATTGCCGCTGCCAGCATTCTTTTTCTCGCCGACCTTGCCGCTTCCTCGCCTTGGTACAAATCGCCGTGACCTGCTACCGGCCCCATGCCAGCCGGGGGCCCGAACCTTGGCGCTTGCCCGCCGTCCTGCCCGTCGGGTTGAAGTTTTCACTCGCTACTCAGCACCCGACACTCGGCACTCAGTGGCGTCATCGCCACCCCCTTGGGATCATCAGCCCCGCCCCGTTGTCGCCAAATGTTGCCGCACTGCCTTCACGTGCTTGCAGCTCCTTTTCTTCGGCCGTCGCCGAAAGAAAAAGTCGGCACAATTGCACCAGAACGCATGCCGCTGCCTTTGCACATAGTATTTCCGGCTCGCCCTTCCCATCACTCGCCACACTCGCACCCCGCCGAGCCGCGCCGCCACTTCCCGGATTCCCATCACCTCACCTCATTCTTCATCTTCTTTCCCTGTTATCAGCTCCCGCAATTCCTCCGCCGCGTAGCTGCGATAGTCCAGTTCCGTGCTCCATTCGCATTCACCTGCCACACCATTGGTCCGCTCGCCGGTCCCGGCCATCGCTGGACCCTCTGATTCCGCGCACCATGTTCCTTCAATCGCCATTCCTCCGCCCCTTCTCCCGCCATTCCTCCCCAAGTCCTAGCAGTTCCAGCGCCCCGATTCCGGTCCTTGCCGCTAACCTTGCTGCCAGCCCCGGCCCCGGTCGCCTTTTGCCCGAGCGCAACCGCGAAAGGTACCCCTGGCTAATCCCCACTTCTTTCGCCAGTTCGGTCAGCTTCAATCCCGCCTGCCCCGCTATCCAACAATCCAATGCCGTGCGGTTAGCAGCCATGTTTTTGTTATATGCCAGTTATGCATAGATGTCAATGCCAGAATAGCATAGATCGCCCTATTCCTTTCTGGCAAGAATACCCTTGCTATTTATGCCAGATTGGCATACACTCTTTCCGTGAAATTCGCCGACCTCGAGCAACGCCTTCTTCGCCTTGCCGCCCAGCGCATGTCCCAGACCACTCTCGCTTCCCGGCTGCATTGTTCCCAGTCCAGAATAAGTCGTCTCCTTGCCGGGGAGATTCGTCTTCACTGGCGCGATGCTCAGCGCCTCGCTGAGGTCCTTGGTCTTACCCTCTACGACCTTCTCGACCTGCCTGCCTCTCCCCCGCCCGCTGACTTCCGCGACTCGCCTTTCGTCCAGGTACCTTTGCTCCGGGGCGCCGTTGCTGCCGGTCAACCCCTCCCCATTGAGAATGAGCCGGAATCTTGGCGGGCCTTTCTTGGGGCGTACCTCCGTCGCTTCTCTCGCCCCATCCTTCTTCGTGTCGGAAAACGAGAGACTTCCATGCTCCCGACGATTTTCCCCGGTGATTTGGTCCTGGTGGACCGCGCCGAAGACAAGCGCCGGCGACCTTCTCTGCGCCACATTTACGCAGTGAGTTTGGATGAAGGGGGAACTCTAAAGCGGTGCAAACTCGAGGCCGATCACCTCTTGATCATCCCGGATAATCCCACGGCCGGGTTTGACCCGACCACTGTCTCGCTCAAGGGTCGTAACGTCCTCCATCTGATCCAGGGCCAGGTCGTCTGGATCGGCCGGGAGTTGGCTTGATTTCCAGCCCTTCTTGGCCTACCCCAGTACCTTTTCCGCCGCCGGCAAGTCGGAAACACCCAGCACAATCAACGCCCGGTCCGCCCCCTTTACGATGCTGCCGTACGCATACTCCACGTTGATTCCCTTCTCCGCCAGCTTTCGGGTAATCTTCCCCAGCGCTCCCGGCTTGTCAGAAACCTTGATCGCGAGAACGTTCTCTTCCACCACCGTCAACCCAAGCACGCCGCAAACCTTCCGTGCTGCTTCCGGGTTGCTCACCACCATCCTCACCGGTCCCACCGGCTTCACGTCAATCAACATAAGGGCGCTGATGTTTACCGCCACTCGCGCCAGTTCGCTTGCCAGTTCTGCCAGCTTCCCTGGCCGATTCTCAAGCATCACCGTAAGCTGCCTCGCAATCGTCATCTTCCCTCCCGCTCCAGCTCAGCCCTCGCATCACCCGGAATCACGCATTCCCTCGGCAGCCGCAAATCTTGAATCTGACATTCGCCTGGGCCTTTTCGCAAGCTCGCCCTGTTATCTCTTGAGCATTCCGCTGACCTTTGCTAAAAACGATTTTTTCTTCTCCTGAGTCGGGAAACCCATCTTTCGAACGACGCTCTCTATAAACCCGTCGGCCGCCGGAGGCAGGCTCGAATAGTACATCCGCATCTCTTGAAAGTTCGTCCAGCGGTCCAGACAATACAAACAGCTCGCCATGTGCTGCTCCGCGGCCTCCTTCTCTCGCCACGTGATTTGCCCCTCAGAGATTCTCACAAACGTCTTGTCAGAAACACAACCTTCTTTCTTGTCTTCTTCGTGCGCTGCCCGCAGTGCCGCCCATCCGCCGGAAACCGTATCCTCGCGATATCGCTCGCCTTCGAGCGCCCTTAGCTTTTCCTTGGCTGCCTCGATCACCTCCTCGGCGTGCTTCTTGTCAATCTCTAGAATCTTTTCGATCTCCCTCGTCTGGTATCCCTTGGCGCTCACCGCGAGGATTTGCCTTGGAACATAGGCCAATCCCTCAAGCAATTTCTCAAATAGCTCCGGGCGCATCGTCTCCGCCGCCCCCGCTCCTCCTTTCCCTTCCCCCAGCTCCCATATGATCTGCCTGAGGAACAACAAGAACTCATTTTCGGCCGTCCCCTGAAACTCCCTGAGGCGCTTGGCCCCATTCCGGTAAAGTTCCAGCAGAACCTCCTCTGCCGCCATCTCTTCCTTCGACCAAATCCCAGGAAAGTAGTGTGCCCCAACGGCTCCGGCCGTCGGTCCCATCAGTGCAGCCAAGCCGCGCCAGCCCGCTGCCTCGCCGCATAACGCCCCCCGTAGCAGCCGATGAAAGCTTTCGATCACTCCCCGCTCCCAAATCTCTTTTTTAGAAAATTGTAGCGGCAGCCAGCGCCACGTGCAAGGTCGCTACCGTTTGCTTTTCGCACCGGGTGCGCTATTCTGCTTCCGCGCCCGTCTAGCCTCGCCCGGGAGATCATCATGGAAACAACCGCCCGCACTCGTCGCGGCAAGAAGAGCGACTACCGCATGCGCACTCATCTCATTCACGGCAATTTCGAGAGTAAACGTTGGGACTACGATCATCACGTCATCCCGCCCATTTCGAGCAGCACCACCTTCCGTCTCAGCTCGGTCGAGCGCGCCGCCAGGGGTTTTTCTGAGTTCCCCTCTGCTGTGCTCGATCCTGGCGTGAAGCATCCCATCTACGTTTACGACCGATACGACGAACCTACCCGTGGCATGCTCGAAGAAAATCTTGCCTATGCCGAAGGCGGCGACTGCGCCGTCGCTTTCTCCTCCGGCATGGCCGCCATCTCCGCTGCTCTCGGCATCCACATCTCAGCCGGCGACCACATCCTCGCTCATCGCATGCTCTATGGTGGCACCCACAATCTCCTTCGCCTTTGGATGCCTCGCTTCCGCGTTGCCGTGGACTATTGCGATCTCCTCCATCCCACGCAGCTTCGCAAGCTCATCGCTCCCCGTACCCGCGTCGTCTATTTCGAAACCCCTATCAATCCCACCATGGAACTGATCGACATTTCCGCTGTTCGCAAGGTTGTCGATGAATTCAATTCCAAGCGGCCGCCTGACCGGCACATCTCGACCATTGTCGATAACACCTTCGCTACCCCTTTTTGCCAGCGCCCGCTCCAACTCGGAGCCGATCTTGTCGTTCACAGTCTCACCAAGAACATCGGCGGCTTCGGCACCGACATGGGTGGCGTCGTCATCGGTGGCACCCCTTTCTATGTGCCGCTCATGCAGTACCGCCGCGACTTCGGTGGCGTTCTCTCCCCCAAAGCTGCCTGGGCTTTTCTCGTCTACGGCCTTCCCACTTTGGCCGCTCGTATCGTCAACCAGCAAAAGACCGCCATGCGTGTCGCCGAATTCTTGAAGTCCCACCCCAAGATTGCTCGCGTCGTCTATCCCGGTCTCGATTGTTTTCCCCAGCGCGATCTTGCTCGGCGCCAGATGGTCAGCTACGACGGCAAGTTTGCTCCCGGCCACATGCTCTATTTTGTCCTGAAGGGCGACCACGAAACCGCCCGCAAGGCCGCCGATGGCTTTGCCAACCACGTCGCCCAGTTTTCCTACTGCATGACCCTCGCTGTTAGCCTGGGCCAGATCAAAACCCTTGTCGAAATCCCTTTTTCCATGACTCACTCCGGTCTTTCCGCCGAAGAGAAGCTTCAGACCGGCACCGACCCCGGCGGCATTCGCATCTCCTTCGGCCTCGAAGACTGGCACGATATCATTGAGGACATCCGCACCGCCCTCGATCACATCTGCTGAAACACCGCAAGCTCGACGCCTTCGCTTTCTGCGCTGCCTGCGCCAGAGTTTCGCTCGCATTCCCGATGCCCAGACCGACCGACGAAGAGCACACAATTGGAAACTGAAAAAAGAAAAGAGTAGAGCGGATCGAATCTGAACACAGGGAATCGCGCTTTACACCGCTCCGGCAAGAGACTATACTGGTTCTAAACCTGCTGGGGTTATGTCGCTCAATCTCATTACTGCTAGGAGGTGCTCTGCGGCAGCTCCTGGGGATCCGAGCTTTTCACACCTTATCTGATGGAGTGGCCGGCGTCGTGCCCAGGGGCAAGGCTGGGCAGCCAGGCCGTACAGGAGGGGGAAATGCAAGATACGGCGCTGATCAGCAGAAACTTTATCCTCTATTTCCTGCTTCCCTTTTGGATTCTGCTCGGTTTCATCGACTACCTATGCCACCGCCGGACCAACATTGAGATCACGAGTGGGCTGACCGAATCCCTGATCCACTCGACTATGCTGACTTTGATCGGAGTCCCGATGCTGCTGGGATTGTTCTTCAACATCAACGCACTGGTCATCCTGACGATGCTCGTCGCCTTCTTGCTGCACGAGGTAATGGCCATTTGGGATGTCAACTATGCGATGACACGGCGGCAGATTCTAGTCGTCGAGCGGCATCTGCACAGCTATTTGGGTGTGCTCCCATTCATGATTGTCTCGATGGTCATTTGTCTCCACTGGGACCAATTCCTCGCACTCGTGGGTATCGGCAGCGCGGCAGAGAGTTTCTCGCTTCGCCTGAAACAGCTGCCTCTGCCCATGAACTACGTCGTCGGGATTTTCAGCGCGGTGTTCGCGCTGATGGTGGTTCCTTACGTCGAGGAGTTGTGGCGCTGCTGGCGTGCGGCGCGCACCCTGCCCAAAGGCGCGGGGCGGGCCCCGCAGAGGGTCTAGCTGTGCCGCCCGTAACTGGCTTCCTGGGGAGGGGGCAATTGGTGAAATTTGTCTATGACCCGCGCTATCCCAGGTGGCTGCTCGGAGTCTATGTGGCGTGGTGGCTGGCCTGGGCCATTCGGCCGTGGGTGTTCACAGACTGGGTCTTGGAGCACGTGCTGACGGTGCTTTGGGTTGGCTTTCTCATTCTTACCTTCCGGCGGTTTCCCCTGAGTAACATCTCCTACACTCTCATCTTCATCCACCTCTGTTTGCACACCATTGGTGCGCACTACACCTACGCGCTGGTCCCTTACGATGCCTGGTTTCAAAGCCTGTTCGGAACCGGGCTGAACGATCTGCTCGGCTTTGAGCGCAACCACTACGACCGGCTGGTGCACTTCTCGTTCGGGCTGCTGCTCGCCTATCCCATCCGCGAAGTCTTCCTGCGCATCGCCGGCGCGAAAGGCTTCTGGGGATACTACTTGCCGGTGGACCTGACGATGTCATTCAGCATGCTTTACGAGCTGGTTGAGTGGGGCGCCGCCAGACTCTTCGGCGGTGAGCTCGGCCAAGCCTACTTGGGCACGCAGGGGGACGTCTGGGATGCACACAAAGATATGGCGATGGCGACGCTGGGGGCGGTGACTTCGATGAGCGTGGTAGCGTTAATCAACTGGAAATTCAACCGTCGCTTTGGAGAGGAGTGGCGGGAAAGCCTGGCTATCAAGGGAAAACCGCTCGGGGAAGTCAAGTTGCGGGAGATGATCGAGGAGCGCGACCGGGAAAAGTAAAGGCGCGAGGCTGCCTGCGAGCGTCAACGGACACTGTTTCGGTATCCTACCGGCTTCCCCCATCGCACGTGGCTACCCATCCTCATCCTGGAACTCGTCGGCATATCCGTGCTTTTGTGCCCACTCCAGCTTTTCCCTCTCTTTCCAGCACTCCCCGCAGAAATACATGCCTTCGATGTTCGGATCCGGCCGCAAATCCTCTGTCGCTCCGCACTTCATGCAACTGCCCTTCTCGTCACCCATCGCTTCCCTTCGCCCCTCGTTTGACGCTTCTCCCGGTCGGATGTTATGAAGCCCCCATGCCATCCCCCGAGCCTCCCGAATACCTTCTTCGGACCGAATGTGCTGTTCTCCAAGCGATGTGCACCGGCACCCGCCAGCGCACCGTCTGGGACGATGGTATGCTCATTCTGGCCTCTTATCCCTTCCGGAACGTCATTCACCAGATTGTCTTCGACACGCTCCGCGAAATCAATACCGATAGGCCTGACATCATCCGGAAGCAATTGCCTGTTCGCCTCATTCGCAAGGGCTTCCCGGCTGTTGATGTTTCGATTTTCTTGGCTCCTCATAACCTCCCGGCCAAAGCAGCCGTGGAACTGATGCGCGCCCTCCGCGTCTCTGCTGCCGGTGAAGAACGCCCTGATTCAACCCTCCGGTGAGGGAATCTTCTGGCGTTGTTGATTCCATGGAAATCTTTCGAGCGAATACAACCGGAGAAGCGTTCGAGTAGTCTATTCTCAAAGGGCCCTCAGCAAAGCTCTTGCCGACATGCAGGGCATGGCTGAGGATCACCCCCGGGCGTCCCGCGAGCAGGCTGACTGCCACGAGACCATTTTCCGTGCCTTCTTCGAACGTCCCTCGTTTGCTGGTATGTTCTGGTGGAAGTGGCCTTCCCATGGCCGTAGCGGCGGGCTGACGGACGCTTCCTATACGCCGGTGGGGAAACCGGCCGAAGCGATCTTGCGCAAATGGTATTCCTCCCATGCTCGGAACTAACCTTACGGTTCCTCTGACAAAGGCCCGCCATTCGAAGCTCCTGGTGGCCGCTGAGCTGCTGATCATTTACGTTGCCCTTCTCCTCTATATCTGGAAATTTCAGTTCCGCTATCCCTTCTCCGCGGCTTACATCCTTGTGTTTATCCTCCTGACCATTCTCGTTCATCACGACTCTGGTGCTACCCTGGGCACCACTCACCTCATGTTTTGGCCGGCCATCCGGGCTATTCTCTTGCCCACTCTTCTCCTCCTTGGCGCTCAGGTCGTTGTCGGCGCGCTGCTCGGCACGCTCCACCTTCCATCACTTGACTCGGCCGGACTTCACCGCCTGGGACGTTACTTTGCTTGGTGCCTCTTTCAGCAGTTCGGCCTCCAATCCTTTTTTAACAACCGGCTGATTTTCCTGGTGGTAAACCGCCGTCTCTCTTCCTTCCTTATCGCAATCCTCTTTGCATCCTTTCATTGGCCAAATCCGGTTCTGCTGCCTTTGACCTTCGTCGGCGGCTATTTCATGGCTGACGTCTTCGCCCGCCATCGCAACATCATTCCTCTTGCCGCGGCGCAAGCTCTTCTCGGCTCAGCCGTGCCGTCTTGCTTTTCGCGCGCTTTGCATCATAATCTACGTGTAGGTCCGGGCTATTACTGGCCCTTGTAAGGCAGGCGACACTCGAGCGGGGTTCCTTCACTCGACATACGCTCCACGTCGCTGCCACACTCTAATCGTCTCGGGAGGCCAGCGATGCGCAAGATATTTTTGGCATCCTCCCTCGCTTTACTCCTTTTCCTGACCGCCTCTCCCGCCAGCGGTCAAGGTTCGGGGCGGGGCTTCAGTGGGATAACGGGCTCCGGCGGTCGCCCCGGCGGCCAGGCGCTTGGCAGCCAGAGTCGTGGTCACCTCTCCGCTCCTCGCGCTTTTTCTCGCCATCAGGGATTTTCAGGCGTTCCAGCTCCCGGTGCCCATTCCACCCGCCAGTTCGCAGCGCGGCCTGCTCCCTCGCGCTCCTTTGCCGGCGCCCCTTCTGGGATCTTTGCCGCGCATCCTGGCGGAACCATTCTGCCCTCCCAGACGCAAGTGACCGGATTCAGTGGCATCACCACCTTTGTCCCGCCCGGGTTGGGCTTTGACTCTTTCCATTCCGCTGTCGTTAATCGCGACTTTCCTTTTACACGCTTCCCCCATCAGAACTTTTTTGCTTTCCATTTTAATGCCTTCTTCTCCCCCTGCCGCCACTGCTTCTTCGGTGGTCCTCTCGTTTCACAGGGCTTCTTCTTCCATCACCGGCGCCATTCCTTTTTCCCGTTCGTCCCATTCTTCCCCACCTGCATCGTCTTCTTCACCCCGGGCTTTATCAACGGCTCGCCCTTTCTTTTCGACAATGGCCTTATCCTTGACGATTCGCCTCCTGGCAGGCTGGCTGCGACCGAATTTGTGGCCTCAAATTTTGCTCCAGGGTCGCAAGCCGGTTACAATCCCGCACCTCGACCTTCTCCTCCTCTTTTCTTGCTCGTCTTCAAGGATCATTCCATCTACGGTCTCACCGACTACCGCATCCAGAACGGTCGTATCTACTACGTTACTTCCTACGGCGCCCTCAACTCCGTCCCGCTTGACCTCGTGGATCTCGATACCACGGTGCAGATGAACCGCGACCGCGGCTTCGATTTCTCGATCGAACCCCGGCCTGATAACAAACCTTAGCCACCCTGAAATCTCGTGTGTGAAATCACAAGGCAGCACCCCTGAGGGCAACCATCGCTTTGCAATCGATACCGTGTCCCCAGCAGAATTCCATCCGCAATCCTGTCCGGGTTATCCGCTGGCGGACGCTTTTCGACTTTCGCGTTTCCCTTTTCGAGCTTCGAATGTATGATCTCGCGGTTCCATCCTTCTCCAGTCTCCCCCAGCGGATAGTGGAGATGACCACAG
Source organism: Candidatus Acidiferrales bacterium (assembly GCA_036514995.1). Lineage (NCBI taxonomy): Bacteria > Pseudomonadati > Acidobacteriota > Terriglobia > Candidatus Acidiferrales > Candidatus Acidiferrales bacterium. The sequence continues at coordinate 88,262 of DATBWB010000062.1, read as the reverse complement.
CCACCGAACCGCGTGCAGCCGTCTCCATGAGGAGCCAACCATGAAAAAATGGGTCTTGATTGCAGTCGCCGTTTCGGTGGGTCTCATTGCCGTTGTTGCCCTTATTGGTGCCCTTCTCCCCAAGAACCACCTCGCTTCTCGCACCGTGCGCTTTAACCAATCGCCAGAGACGCTTTGGGAGTTCTTGACAAACCACCCCGCCGAGCCGTCCTGGCGCTCCGACTTGGCCCGTGTGGAACAACTCCCTGATGTGAACGGCCATGCCTTGTGGCGCGAGGTCTTCAAAAATGGAGAGGTTATGACACTGGAGACCGTCGAGGCCATCCCGCCCCACCGGTTGGTAAGGCGGATCGCCGATAAGAGCCTCCCGTTCGGCGGCAGTTGGACTATTGAGCGCGAAAAATTCGATCCTGGCAGCAGGGTTACGGTGATGGAGAACGGCGAGGTTTATAATCCGATCTTTCGCTTTGTGTCTCGTTTCATCATCGGCCATACGGCGACGATTGATCGGTACCTTGCGATGGTCGGGAAGAAGTTTGGCGAAGAGCCGAAGCCCGAGAAATAGACCTTGGAGCGGGAGACGGGAATCGAACCCGCGACATCGAGCTTGGGAAGCTCGCGTTCTACCGCTGAACTACTCCCGCTCTGCGTCTGAGCATAAGCGAAAATCATTCTGGAAAGCAACCCTGTACCCCGCCAGCGTTAGCGCAGGCGGCCCCTGGAATCCTGGCCCGACAGCGCTGCCGCAAGCCTATTCCACTTCCCCTGGCTTCGGAGAATTAGCTCGACCACTTCGCGCAAGGCTCCCTGCCCGCCTGCCAGACGAGTTACGTAGGCGGCCGCCCGTCTTACCTCTGGAACCGCGTTGGGCACCGCCATGGGCAAACCCACAATCTTCATCGGCCCCAAATCGCCCAGATCGTCCCCCACATAGGCCACCTCTTTTGGCGTCACCCCGCTCGTCCGCAAAATCTCGCCGAGCGCCTTCGTCTTGTCTTCTACACCCTGGCTCACAAAATCCATCTTCAACTCGCGTGCCCGCCGTTCCATAGCCTCCGAGCGCCGGCCGGTAATCACCCCGGTTCGGATGCCAGCTCGTCGGATCAGCTTCAGACCGGCTCCGTCCAGCGAGTGAAAGACCTTTGCCTCCGCCACCCTCCCCTCGCTAAGAGGCACAAGGTAAATGCGGCCGTCAGTCAGCACGCCGTCCGCATCCATCAGCAGCAGCTTGATTTCTTTCGCCCGTCGTGCGATTTTAGCTTTGGACTTTGGCATTGCCTGCTTTCTTCTCAGGCCACGGCCTTAACCGTGCCGTTCTCGGGCACAGGGAAGAGAGGCCTTCCGCCACTGGGGTCATTCCCTCACTGCCCTCGCTCCCAGCCACGCACGGTTCGGCCCAACTCCACCAGCTTCCCCAGCAGACCTCGCAACTGGCCAAGAGGCAATGCACTGGTCCCGTCGGAGAGGGCGGCAGCCGGGGCGTCGTGCACCTCCAAAAAAAGCCCGTCCACGCCGGCGGCCACGCCCGCTCGCGCCAGGGGCTCAATAAACTCCGGCTGGCCACCGCTCCTCTCGACTTCGCCCCCGGGAAGTTGTAGCGAGTGCGTCACATCGAATACAACCGGATAGCCAAACTGTCGCAGAATCGGAAACGCTCGCACATCCACCACAAGATTTTGGTAACCGAAACTTGTGCCGCGTTCCGTCAAAATAATCTTGTCATTCCCCGTGCTGCTCACTTTTTCAGCCGCCAATTTCATTTCCCAGGGGGAAACAAACTGGCCCTTCTTGATATTCACCACCGCGCCGCTCTTTCCTGCCGCCAGCAGAAGATCCGTCTGTCGGCACAGGAAGGCGGGTATCTGAATGACGTCACAAACTTCAGCCGCCGGACCAACTTGGCAAACTTCGTGCACGTCGGCAAGCACCGGCAGACCAAAAGATTGCTTGATCCCCTTGAGAATTCTTAACCCTTCTTTCAGGCCGGGACCCCGGTAGGAACGAATGGAAGAACGATTCGCCTTGTCATACGATGCTTTGAAAATCAAAGGCATGCCCGCTTCGGCAGATATCTCCGCCACGTTCTCGGCAACCATGCGCGCGTGGGCTTCCGATTCGATCACGCAAGGCCCCGCAATCAAGAAAAGAGGCTGCCCGCCTCCTATCCTGACGTTCCTCACCCGGATTTCCCGGACCTCCGTCATTCTCCATTCCTCAGCTAGGATCTTGCTGGGTCGGGACGCTGGGTGAACGCTGTCGTTCTCTGCGGTCGATGAAAGGACATCTTCGATCCAGCGGCGAGAGATTTGCCCTTGCCGAATTCCCGCGCTGCCCCCACAAAAGCCTTGAAGAGCGGATGCGGGTCAAAGGGCTTGGACTTGAACTCGGGATGGAATTGACATCCGAGAAACCAGGGCGAGTCTTCCAGCTCGACAATCTCGACGTACGTCCCGTCCGCCGTCGCGCCGGTAATTTTCAGCCCCTGCCCTACCAGCGTATCTTCGTACTCCCGGTTGAATTCGTAGCGGTGACGGTGCCGTTCCGAAATTTCCAATGTCCCATATGCCCGGTGGGCAAACGAGCCGTGCTCTATTTTGCATGGCCACGCGCCCAATCGCATGGTGCCACCCAGATCGTCAATGCCTCTCAATTCGCGCAACTTGTAGATCACCCGATGCGGCGTTGACGGGTCAAATTCAGAACTATCCGCGCCTTTGAGCCCGCATACGTGGCGCGCGTATTCGATCACCGCACACTGCATTCCCAGGCAAATTCCGAAAAAGGGCACCTTCTGCTCGCGGGCGTACTGAATGGCGTTGATCATGCCGGCGATGCCGCGCTTGCCGAAGCCCCCGGGCACCAGAATGCCATCAAGGTCTTCCAGTTGTCGCTCCCAATTCCCTTCCTCGACGCCCTCGGCTTCAATCCAGGCGATATCGGTCGCCAGGTGATGGGCCACGCCACCGTGGATGAGCGCCTCCGTCAGGCTCTTGTAAGCGTCTTTTAGTTCAACGTACTTGCCAACCACGCCGATCGTCACCCGACCTGAGGGATTGCCAATGTTGCGCGCAAGTTCTTCCCAAGCCCTCAGGTCACGCGGGCCCGCTTCCATGCGCAGCAGCTTCAAGAGCTGCTCATCCACGCCTTCCTCGGCCAGGACCAGCGGTACCTCATAGATCGATCCAACGTCCTTTGCCGTAATCACACCCTCTTCATCCAAGTTGCAAAACAGCGCGATCTTTGACTTGACCTCCCGCGGCATAGACCGATCCGTTCGACAGAGCAGGATATCCGGTTGGATGCCGATGGCGCGCAGTTCCTTGACGCTATGTTGCGTGGGCTTGGTTTTCAGCTCCCCGGCAGTGCGAATATGCGGCACGAGCGTGACGTGCACGAAAGCCGTATTCTCTCTTCCCAGCTCGTGGCGCATCTGCCGGATGGCTTCAAGGAAGGGTTGTGATTCGATGTCTCCCACCGTGCCTCCAATCTCAGCAATCACCACGTCCACGTCTTGCGACACTTTCTTGATCGCCGCCTTGATTTCGTTGGTCACGTGGGGAATCACCTGCACCGTGTTGCCCAGATAGTCTCCGCGCCGTTCCTTGGCGATGATCGCTTCGTAAATCCGGCCAGTCGTCCAATTGTGTTCCCGCGTCAACCGAGCGTGGGTGAAGCGCTCGTAGTGGCCGAGGTCGAGGTCCGTCTCGGCACCGTCATCGGTGACATAGACTTCGCCGTGCTGATACGGGCTCATCGTCCCCGGATCAACATTCAGATACGGATCGAACTTCTGAAGCGTAACGCGCAACCCTCGGCTCTCCAGCAGCGCGCCGAGTGACGACGCTGCCAGACCCTTTCCCAAGGAGGAAACCACCCCGCCCGTTATGAAAATGTACTTCACACTCATGCTCTTTTTCGACCTCCCCTCACACCGAGTTCGAAATCCACCGCCCACCCCTCCTCACTCAACCCCCCTTCAACTGCTCTTCCACTCGCGCCAAATCTTCCGGCGAATCTACGCTGATCGCGTCCCAATCGGTCTCGACCGCTAGGATGCGGTATCCGTTCTCCAGAATACGCAGTTGCTCAAGACCTTCCTCCTCTTCCAGTCTGCCGCGGGGAAGCTGGGGATATTGCAACAGAAAAGCGCGGCGATACACGTACAGCCCAATATGCTTGAAGAAGATTCCGCTCCCTGAGTGCGAATACGGAATGGCCGACCGGGAGAAATAGATAGCCCCACCGCTTATATCCGTCACCACTTTTACCACGCCCGGAGCTTGAACTTCGTCCATATTTCGCATCCGCGTCACGAGCGTGCTGACCTCAAACTCCTTTCCTTGCAAAAGCCGCTCGATCGCCAGGTCAATGGCTTCCGGCTTGATCAGCGGTTCGTCGCCTTGAATGTTGACGACTAGGTCGCAGGAGCGGGTCGCCGCCACCTCCGCCACTCGTTCGCTCCCCGATCGGTGCGTGGCCTTCGTCATCACCGCCCTTCCACCAAAGGATTCTACCTCCTGCGCGATCCTCAGATCGTCCGTGGCCACAAGCAACTGGTTGGGCAGGCGGGCCCGGGCCACCCTCTCATGGACCCGCTGAATCATGCTCTTGCCGCAGATGGAAGCCAGTGGTTTCCCCGGAAAGCGGGAGGAATCGTAGCGGGCCGGAATCACGGCCAGGACGGTCAGCGGACTCACGCTTGCATCCTGACAGGCATTTTATCCGGGAATAGATGCTACCACACCCGAGTTCGTTGTGCTACAATCGGCTGGCAGCGGAAATCTGAGGGCCACGGACAGGCAACTGGCCGCTATTTTGCCACTCGGACCGCCGAGCTGCCACCCGCTATGAAAGCTCGAACGGTCTTTGTGCTCGCTGGCCTCTCCTTCTTTCTTCTCGTTTGTCTCCTCACGCCGCCTTTCCTTTTGGCTGATGATCCTCCCGCGGCAGCCGTCCAGGCCATGCCCGGCCCTCTTTCGGAAAGGTCGTCTTCACGTTCTGGCCGCACTATCCGCGTGGACGTGGACTTGGTGCTCGTCAATGTGACTGTCACTGACCCTTTCAACCGCTTGGTGACCGGCTTGGAAAAAGAAAATTTCAAGGTTCTTGAAGACCAGGGGGAGCAGGACATTCTCCATTTTAGCAGCGAAGACGTGCCCATATCTCTGGGCGTTATCTTCGATGTAAGTGGCAGCATGTCCAATAAGCTCGATAAATCTCGCATGGCCGCTTTGCAATTTCTCAAGACCGCCAATCCCGCCGACGAGTTCTTTCTCGTCACCTTTTCCGATCGAGCTGTTCAGCAAACCTCTTTCACCAGCAGCGTGGAAGAAGTGCAAAGCAGGCTCATGTTTACTCGAGCAAAGGGCCGAACCGCCTTGCTCGACGGCATCTACCTGGGTCTCAACCAGATGCGCAGCGCGCACAACGCCCGCCGCGCTCTCCTCATCATATCGGATGGGGGAGATAACCACAGCCGCTACAATGAGAACGACATCAAGCGGTTTGTAAAGGAATCGGACGTGCAGCTCTACAGCATTGGCATCTTCAATCCCATCGGGACCCGACCAACCTCGGAAGAAGTCACCGGCCCGATGCTTCTCAGCAGCCTGACGGAGACGACGGGCGGAAGAAGCTTTGCTGTGCAGAACATTGATGATCTCCCGGACGTGGCCACCAAGATCAGTATTGAACTCCGTAACCAATACGTCATCGGCTATCGCCCACACAATCGCGCCAGGGATGGACGATGGCGTAAGATTCGGGTTAAACTACTTCCACCCCCTGGGCTGCCTCCCCTGAACGTCTACGCGAAGACAGGTTACTATGCACCGACAGAATAGCCTTCTTGGGCAGCGCCCTTGGAAATCCAAAAGGTCCGTGGCTCGGGGCATTTTCATATCCCTCCTCGTCGCCGCCTGCTTCCTTATGGTCGCCGGCGCCCCCGCACAGTCGCAAACCAGCAGGCCCTTGCAGCAAGCTCTCCCCCGCAGCAGCGGCGACTCGGACTACAAAATCGCCGTCCAGGTCGACCTGGTTGTTCTTCACGCCACCGTCACCGATCACAAGGGCCATCTCGTTTCCAACCTTGACCAGAACAATTTCAAGGTCTTTGAGGACAACATCGAGCAAAAGCTTAGCGTCTTCAGGCACGAAGATATCCCAGTGACCATGGGGCTCGTCATCGACAACAGTGGCAGCATGCGCGAGAAGCGCGATCGCGTGACCGCTGCTGCCCTGACCTTCGTGAAGACCAGCAACCCGCAGGACGAAGTCTTTGTGGTCAACTTCAATGACGACTACTACCTCGACCTGGATAAGGACTTCACAAGCGACCTTGGTGAGCTGAAGGATGCACTCGAGAAAATTGACTCCCGTGGCTCCACCGCTTTTTTCGATGCCGCCATCGGCTCCCTCGAACACGTCCGGAAAGGTCATCGCGACAAAAAGGTTCTGCTGGCCATCACCGACGGCGCCGATAACGCCAGCCGGTACAGTTTGGAAAAAACCCTTCAGTTCGCCCAGCAATCCGATGCTGTCATCTACGCTATCGGCCTCTTCGGAGAGGAAACTTCCCGCCAGCGCAACCGCGCTCGCAAGGCCTTGCTTCAGTTGACCCAGGCCACCGGCGGCCTTGCCTACTTCCCTGACTCGGTGGAACAGGTGGAGTCCATCTGCCGCCAGGTGGCTCACGATATCCGCAATCAGTACACTCTCGCCTATTATCCTTCGAACGCCAAAAAGGACGGGAGTTTTCGGACCGTCAACGTGGTGACCGTCTCGCCGAAGGGAGTGGGCAAGTTGTTTGTCCGCACCCGCACCGGCTACTTTGCCCAGCGCGGCCAATCCGCCGGCGGTATGTAGCCGGCCCTCGCTCAATGCCTTGAAATTTCACTCAAGAAACTTCTGCCGGTGGGCATCTGCAGGCCAAAATTGGCTGCGATCGTCTGCGCGATATCCGCTAAGCTGTTTCGTGTCCCCAGATTGATGCCGCGTTTTGCCCGGCGACCGTAGGCGAGCACGGGAGCATACTCCCGCGTGTGGTCGGTGCCGGGAAATCCCGGGTCGCACCCGTGATCCGCAGTTAGCAACAGAAGGTCGCCATCCTCGAGTATGCCTATGACCAGCCCCAGCCCATCGTCACACTCTTCCAGCGCTCGGGCGTACCCTTCAATGTCGTTTCGGTGGCCGTAAAGCATATCGAAGTCCACCAGGTTCGTGAATATCAATCCCCCCGGCTGGTTTTCGATAGCCTCCATCGTCTTTTCGAGACCGTCCGCGTTGCCTTTCATCTTCGCGTAACCGGTGAGGCCGTGGCCGCAGAAGATGTCATGTATTTTCCCGACGCCAAAGGTGCTTATCCCTTTTTCGACCAGCCGGTCCAGCACCGTCGGTTCCGGCGGATCGATGGCGTAGTCCTTGCGCCGCTCGGTGCGCGTGAAGTTGCCCGGCCTCCCCAAAAAAGGCCGGGCAATCACTCGGCCAACCCGGTGCGGGCCGTCGAGCTGCTCGCGGGCGATTTCGCACATGTGATAAAGCTCCTCCACCGGAATGACTTCCTCGTGGGCGGCGATTTGAAACACGCTGTCCGCCGAGGTGTAGACAATCGGCCGCCCCGTTTTCATGTGTTCCCCGCCCCATTCTTTGATGATTTCCGTCCCGGAGGCCGGATGATTCCCCAGCACCTTGCGGCCGATCGCCTTCTCGAATCTCTCGATCACTTCTGGAGGGAAGCCTCGTTTGTAGATGGGAAAGGGTTTCTTCAGAATGATCCCGGCCATCTCCCAGTGTCCGGTGGTCGTGTCTTTTCCGGGAGAAAGAAGCGCCGCCCGCCCGTAGCAGCCTTCCGGCTCCGCAGGCGCCTCGAGGTGGGGCACCGGGCGAATGTTGGCAATTCCCAACCGCACCAGGTTGGGTATTTGGAGCGGCCTCGAGGCCGCTACATGGCCCAGCGTGTCGCTTCCCTCGTCGCCCCATTCCGCCGCATCCGGCATCGCGCCGATGCCGACGCTGTCCAGCACGATTAGGATCACTCGCTTGAAGGCCACCGAAGCTGCCCCTTCGCGCTATGGCATTCCCTTTCAATTTACCACAAGCGCCCGTCATTCCACCCGGCCCTCTTTGACTTGGATGGAGCCTGACCTTATAATCGTATGTTTTCGCATAGTGCCCTTGACCGCACTGAGGAGCGGCATCCTCGTGCAGCCCAAACTTTGTGGCTCCTGTGCCGGAACGACGCCCCACCACCGAATCGATTGTCGTCAAGGGCGCCCGTGTCCATAACCTGAAAAACATCGACTTCGAAATCCCCCACGATGCCATCACTGTTGTGACCGGCGTCTCTGGTTCCGGCAAGTCCAGCCTCGCCTTTGACACCATTTATGCCGAAGGTCAACGGCGATACATCGAATCCCTCTCGGCCTACGCCCGCCAGTTCCTCGAGCGCATGGAGAAGCCAGACGTCGATGAAATTACCGGCATCGCCCCGGCGGTGGCCATCAAACAAAAGAATACCTCGCGAAATCCCCGCTCGACCGTTGCCACCGCGACGGAAATCTATGACTATCTCCGCCTGCTCTACGCCCGCATCGGAAAGACCTTTTGCCTGAAATGCGGTACAGAGGTCCGCAAGGACACCGTCGAGGAAATAGCTGATGTGGTCTTGGCTTTGCCCGAAGGCACCCGCTTTTCTCTCCTATTCGGCGTGCTCTTGCCCGACAGGAAGGCTGCCGGTCATTCCTCCACCGGACGGCAAGGCCCGCCGGGACTTCGCCCTGCACCCTCCGCCCTGGGTCCCCGGCGAAAAACGGGGACGCCGGTTGAATCAGAAACTCTGGCCGAGGTCCTGGATCGGCTTCGCCACCGCGGCTTCAACCGGCTATTCCAGAACGGCCAACTCTTCGAGTTTTCTACCCCGGAATCTCTCCTCGACCTCGACTTCAGTAAGCCTCTGTTCGTTCTTGTGGACAGGCTTGCCGTCTCGCCCGATGTACGGGCCCGCCTGATCGACTCGATTGAAATCTGCTATAAGGAGGGCCGCGGCGAAGCGATTCTCGAGTTGGTGCCCCGCCCTGAGCAACCAGACAGTCCGCGACGCCTCGTTTTCAATGACCGCTTCGAGTGCAAGTGTTGCCGAACGCCGTATCAGGAGCCCGAGCCACAGCTTTTCTCCTTCAACAGCCCTTATGGAGCCTGTCCCCGCTGCCAGGGCTTCGGGAACACGATTGACTTTGATTTGGACCTTGTCATTCCCGACAAGAGCAAATCGCTGGCTGAAGGCGCGGTCGATCCCTGGAACAAGCCTCGTTACCGTTCCATGTTCACGGAAATGAAGCGCTCTGCCCGCCAGCGAGGCGTTCCCCTCGATCTCCCTTTCTCCCGTCTCTCAGCAAAGGACCAACGATGGGTCATCGAAGGCGATGACATTTTTCCCGGAATCAAGGGCTTTTTTGGCTTCCTCGAACGCAAGAAATACAAGCTTCACGTCCGCGTCTTCTTGAGCCGATATCGCGGCTACGCCACCTGCCCGGAATGTCACGGTACCCGTCTCCGCGCAGAAGCCCGGGCTGTCAAGATAACGGGAAAGACCGTCACCGAAATCTGTCAGCTCTCGGTCGAAGAGGCGCGCGCCTTTTTTGATCAACTGGAGCTGACGCCCGCCCAGGCCACAATCGCAGACAAAGTCCTGGTGGAAATTCGCCAGCGCCTCCGTTTCCTGGATGACGTCGGCGTGGAATACCTGACGCTGGATCGTTTGGCTTCCTCGCTATCGGGCGGCGAGGCCCAGCGCATCCAGCTCGCCACATCGCTTGGTTCCAACCTTGTCGGCGCTCTCTACGTTTTCGACGAGCCCTCCATCGGCCTTCATCCACGCGATACCGGCCGCCTCATTGAAATCCTCCGCCGCCTCCGGGATCTCGGCAACACCATCCTCGTGGTGGAACACGATCCGGACATCATTCGCGCCGCCGACCACATCCTCGACCTCGGCCCGGGCGCCGGCGAACTGGGCGGAGAACTGGTGGCCCATGGCTCCTTCCAGGAAATCGTCGCCGACCAGCGCTCTCTCACCGGCCGCTACCTGGCTGGCGACTTGCGCATACCCGTCCCCTCCGTCCGCCGCCGCCCCAACGGTAATTTCCTCCGCATCTTTGGCGCTCGCAGCCACAACCTCAAAACCATCGACATTAGCATCCCCCTCAACCTCATGGTGACCATTACCGGTGTCTCCGGCTCGGGCAAGTCCACCCTCGTGCACGATGTCCTTTACCGCGCCATGCAAGCCAAGAAACTCACCGGCATCGCCCCCATAGACTGCGATCGTTTGGAAGGCCACTTGCTCGTTCAAGAAGTCGTTCTGGTGGACCAATCGCCTATTGGGCGATCACCCCGCTCGAATCCCGTGACCTATTTGAAGGCGTTCGATTCCATTCGCGAGGTTTTCGCCGCCACTCCCGATGCCAAAAAGCGCGGTTACTCCGCCGGCCATTTTTCCTTCAACATCCCGGGCGGTCGGTGCCAAACCTGTCAGGGTGACGGGACCGTGACGGTTGAGATGCAGTTTCTGGCTGATGTCGAACTCGTCTGCGAAGAGTGCCGCGGCGCCCGTTTCAAATCGGGCATTCTCGATGTCCACTACCGCGGCAAAAACATCCACGACGTCCTTCAGCTCACTGTCAAAGAAGCTCTCGCCTTCTTTTCGATTGTCCCGAAAGTCGTCCACCGCCTTCGCATCCTCAATGAGGTCGGCCTCGGCTATTTGCGCCTGGGCCAGTCAGCCACCACCTTGTCCGGCGGTGAGGCGCAGCGTTTGAAGCTCGCCGCTCATCTAACCCATGAGACGAGCGAGAAGGTTCTCTACTTGTTCGATGAGCCGACCACCGGCTTGCATTTCGATGACATCCAGAAATTGCTCGCTGCATTTCGCCGGCTGGTCGAAGCGGGCGGTTCGGTCTTGATTATCGAACACAACCTTGAGGTCATCAAGGCTTCCGATTGGGTCATTGACCTTGGACCGGAAGGCGGCGAGCGAGGCGGATATCTTGTGGCCTGCGGAACTCCTGAGCAAATCATCAAGAACAACCGTTCCCACACCGCAAAGTATCTGGCGCGCGCCCTCAATAACCAGCACGTATCCCTGGCAACGAACCATAAATGAAAGCAGCGACTTGCTAGGCCCTTCCACCCAGTCCGGGGAGGGCGCACAAATGAGGAGTGGCGCCGGGAGGTTGAAATCTTTCTCCACGCTCTGTTGGTCATGGCCGATGGGAAGGCACCAGGAATGCTGAATCGTTCAGCTCTTTTGGCGGCGTTCGCAGGGTTTCTGCTCGCCTGCGTCTGTCCGATGCACAGCCTAACCCTGTCCCCTACCGTGCTGCACCGGGTGCAGCAGCCAACGCCCGCTACCCCACTACAGACAGGACAGGCCACGCCCGTTGCGCATCCACTGCTCGAGCGAGCCCAAGCCGCTATGGAAAGCAAGGATTTTGCCCGCGCTGTCGAATGGCTGGAGCAATTCCTGGCGACCCATCCGGATCATGTTCCTGCCCGGTTCAATTTGGCCTACTCTTATGCGGAGCTGAAGCGCTATGCCGATGCCCGCAAGAACTATGGGGAAGTCTTGAAGAGGGATCCAGGCCTTCATCAGGCCAATTTGAATCTGGGTCTGATCCTGCTCGCGCAGCAGGATTTCTCCTCGGCTGTGGCCCCATTCGAGAAAGTCGTGGCCAGCAATCCTGCTGAAGCCCGTGGTCGCTATCTGCTCGCCTTTGCCTTGGAAAAATCGGGTAAGCTGGCGGAAGCTGCGGAACACTATCGTGCCGGATCACGGGAGGATCCGAAGAACCTTGACTTCCATCTTTCCTTGGGTCGGGTGGCCTACGAGCTGAAAGATTTTAATAAGGCCGAATCGGAATTTCGGGCAGCGCAGGCTTTGCGGGAGGATTCGGCCGAGGCCAGACTTGGCCTGGGCGAAACCTTGCTCGCGCAAAATCAGCTCGCTGCTGCCGCCATCGAATTCGATCGTTACTTATCCCTTAAACCGGAAGATGGCGATGCCCGGCTGCGTTTGGCGGGCCTGTACCTTGACCTCATTCAGCCAGAGAAGGCTTTGGAGACACTCCCTGCGGCTTCAGCCGACCAGCAAGCCAGCCCGACGTGGAAGGAAACAGCGGCCCGATCTTACGCTATGCTCAAGCGCTGGCCTGAGGCCGTTCGCCTTTATCAAGATCTTGCTCTCGCCCGTCCCAACGACGCAGCCACCTTTGCCGCCCTGGGGGAAGCTCTCCTGAAAGCCCGGCAGTTTCAGGCCGCGGCCGGCGTGCTTGAGCGCACCCTGCGTATGGAGCCTTCTCCGCAGGTCGGCAGCGAAGCGCGTCGAAATCTTGTGTCTGCCCACTATTTGGCAGCCGACTACCCGGCCGCGCTCGCAGCACTGGATTCTCTAGCCGCTCTCGAACCTCTTCCCGCGATCCTGTTCTTTGTTCGTGCGAGCTGTTACGATCATCTGCGGCAAACCAAAGCAGCCATAGATAGCTACCGAAAGTTCTTGGCGCTGGCTGACGGGAATCACCCGGACCAGGAATTCCAAGCTCGACATCGCTTGATCGCTCTGGAAAGAGAACTCAGGCGCAGGTAATACCGCGTGTTCCTTTGTCGCCCAACAGCCTTGCCTGTCTTTCTCCTGTTGATCTGGCCCGCGCTCGCCACTGACCAGCAATTGGCTGAGCTTCAACGCAGATTTGGCCTTCAGAGGGATCCTGTGCGACGAGCGCAATTCTTCAGCAAGAAACTGGGACCGGCGCTAATTTCGGCAGTCGCTGACCTTTATCGCTCCGGCCCGCTGGACGCCGCCAATGCCCGAGTACAATCCTACGTGGAACAGGTCGCCCATCTCTCCGACGAATTGAACCGCGCTGTTCGGGACCCGGAGCGCCACGTCGGCGGCTTCAAGCAGTTGGAACTTCACCTCCGCAACGCCCTTCTGAGATTGCGGGATGTGAGCGCAAGCCTGCCATTTAGCGACAGGGATCAATTGAAGAAACAAATAGACCGTTTGGAACGCATACATTCTGACCTGTTCGCGAAACTTTTTCCCCGAACTCCCCGGACAGAAAAAGAAAGGCCCCGTTGAGAGAAAGACGAACGTGAAAAAAGTCGTAGTACTGCTGGTTCTGCTTGGCCTGGGGACGGCCACCGGTGGCGGCCAGGTTCCACGGAAGGAGGACCTGACCGACGAGGAGCAAGACCTCATCCGCGCCACCGGCCTCGACCCTGTCGCCCGCATTAAGCTCTTTCTCAAATTCGCTGCTGACCGGTTGCAGAAGTTCCAGGCCGCCGCCGCTTCCTCGGAAACAAGAGATCGCTCAGCTACTCTAAACGACTTGCTGAGTGCCTATTCATCCTGCGTGGATGAAACGACCGATACCTTTGATTTGAATCTCGGCCGCCGGATTGACCTGAGAAAGGCGATTCAGGTGGCTCGCCAGCAATTGCCCGGCTTCTTGGCACAGCTCGAGGAGTTCAAACAGAGGGGGACCCCGGACGCGGAACTCGTGCGCGATACCCTCGAGGATTCTATCATCGCTACTCAGGAGGCGATTGCCCAGGTGGACACAGCCGCCAAAGAGCAGCCAGCTCCTAAAAAACCTAAGGGAGGGGATAATAAGAATTGAGCCGCTGCTCTCTCCCCTTCCCTGCCGGCCCTGCCATCTTTCGTCGGACTTTTCGCAAGCTGCGCCTCCGCCGACCCATACCGGCATTTGAGGTCGAGTTCTTTCCCTATTCCGATCTCACCCACACCATTCGTCTCCGACGGGGATTGGCTTTCGTCCGGCTTGCCACCTTGATGCAAGACGCGCCGCGGCCTGTCCTGGAATCCCTGGCAGCCATGCTTCTCGACCGGCTCTACCGCCGCAGCGTGCCAAAAGCGGTTTCCACGCCCTACTTGAGCTTTGTTCGTTCGCTTCTTCTTCAACGCAAGTTAGTTCATCACAAGCGCCGATTCGCCTCCAAGGTCTGCCAGCCGGTTGGAACATTTTATGATTTACGGCAGCTCTTCTCCCGGTTGAATCGCATCTACTTCGAAGGTCGCTTCAGGAGGCCGCGCCTTGGCTGGACGGGCCGGCAGGCTTGCACTCGGCTCGGCCGCTACGATCCCATTCCCCAAGCAATCACCCTCAGTTCTTTCCTCGACCGACGACCGGTTCCCCGATATGTCGTCGAGTTCGTGCTGTTTCATGAAATGCTTCATATGACGCACCCGGGCCAGCATAATCTTTGTCGCTCGTATTTCCATACCCGAGAATTTCGTAAGGAGGAAAGGCGCTTTCGCCGCTACGCTGAGGCGCGAGCCTATCTTGGACGTATGTGCTAAAGTGCCCTCCCTCTTGGTTGGAAACTTCCGCAGGGCGGGGACAGCTTTCAGGCTGCAACCCAATGGAAATCCGTAGGAAAGCATGGTCGGCTCAAGCTTTCCGCCTGCATGATCGCTGGTCTGCGCTTTACTCGGGTGCCTTCGCGGGTGCCTTTTTTGCCTGCTCGTGTCCCAGTTCGGCAATCCGCTTTTTCGCCCATCTCGCCTCCTTGCCCGTGGGGAGAATTTCGAGGTATTTCCGATAGGCGCGCAAGGCATCTACCGGCCGGAGGGCTTTTTCATACGATTGGCCGAGCCGAAAATAGGCCAGCGCATAGTTCGGCTTGAAATAGACCGCCTCCTCGAAACGGCTGATCGCGGCGTCATAGTTCTTCCGCCTCATATAGAACTCGCCAACTTCCACCGCCTTGGCTGCTCGCAAGGGATCAAAAGGCGCGTCTTCTTGCTGCGCCTGCGCAAACACATTCCCGCCGAGGCACGTCCAGAAAACCACCATGGCCAGCACGCGCCTGCAAGTCACCCCTGCTTCCTTTCTGGCGAACGCTTCGATGGTTTGCTATAGTGAAAAGTTGGCTGCGAATGAAGCTCTGCCGCCATGGAGTTGCCCGAAAAAGCCGAAACCCTCCCTCTCCAGCCCGGAGTTTATCTGTTTCGGGATGCCCTTGGCAAAGTCCTCTACGTTGGCAAAGCAAAAATCCTCCGCCATCGGGTCAGGTCCTATTTCCTCGGATCGCGCGTCCCCGATGCTAAGACCGGCTCTCTTTGCAGGGAGATCGCCGACCTGGAATATGTCGTAGTGGACAATGAACGAGAGGCACTTGCCCTCGAGCACAACCTCATCAAACAGCACAAGCCGAAATTCAACGTCCTTTTGCGCGACGACAAAACCTATCCGTATATTAAGCTGACGGTTCAAGAAAAATATCCTCGCGTTTACGTAACACGCCGGATCAAGAAGGATGGCGCGCAATATTTTGGACCGTACTTTCCCGGCCGCCTGGCCCATCGCATTGTCCATCTCATCCACCGCCACTTCCAGATTCCTTCATGCACCGTGGACCTCACTCGCTTTCACCCCCGGCCCTGCCTCCAGTACTACATCAAGCGTTGCCAGGGGCCCTGCGTCCAGGGCCTCACCGCTGACCAGCGCTACGCCGAAACCGTGACGGATTTGCGTGCCTTTCTGGAAGGACGTCTCAGCGAACTCATCTCCGCCCTCGAAGCCAGGATGCTCCAGGCCTCCAACGCCGAGCGCTTTGAGCAGGCCGCTGCCTATCGCGATCTGGTTTCTACCGTTCGCCAGGTGGCAGAGCGACAAAAGATGGCCCGCGCCGATGGCGACGATACCGACATTCTTGGGTATTTCCAAGAGCGTTCGCTGGCTGCCGTCAATCTGTTTCACCTCCGCGGCGGGCGGGTGGTCGACCGGCAGGAATTTTTCTGGGAGGATATGGATGAATTCGATCCTGCCGAATTCTTTTCCGGCTTGCTGAAGCAGATCTATCTCGATGCCGCTTACGTACCTCGCTTCATTCACATCCCGGTGGAATTTGAAGACCTGGATCTGCTGGAAACGATTTTGACCGCGCGCTCCGGTCATCGAGTCGGGATCGTGACCCCGCAGCGCGGCCCCAAGCGGGCGCTGCTTCAGCTCGTCGCCAAGAATGCTCAATACTCCTTTGATCACCGTTTTCGCGTCTTGAAGCCCGCCGCCAGGGTAATCTTGGAAGCGCTGCAGACGGCCCTGATGCTTCCCCGGCCCCCGCGCCGCATCGAAAGCTTCGACATTTCCCACATCCACGGCGTCGAAACGGTCGCATCGATGGTGGTCTGGGAAAACGGCAAGATGAAGAAGTCGGACTATCGAAAGTTCATCATTCGCCAAAGAGCGGGAAATGATGATTTCGCCAGCATGCACGAAGCGGTATTTCGCCGCTATCGCCGTTTACAGTCGGAGAACAAGCCTTTCCCTGACATGATTCTCCTCGACGGTGGCCTCGGCCAGCTCCACGCTGCCAGCAAAGCCCTGGAAGACCTCCAGGTCATCAACCAGCCATTGGCCAGCATCGCCAAAAAAGAAGAAACCCTTTACGTTCTCGGCCAGGAAAGCGAGCCCATTCATTTGGAGCGCCATTCTCCGGTACTCCATCTCTTCCAGATGATCCGGGACGAAACCCACCGCTTTGCCGTAACTTTCCATCGGCAGCGCCGTTCCCGCCGCGAGCTTCGGTCGAAGTTGGTCGAAATCCCCGGCATCGGCGAGCAGACCGCCCTCAAGCTGCTCCGCGCCTTCGGTAGCCTCGACGGAATCCGGCGAGCATCACCCGCCGATCTTTCGCGCTTCCTCAATCGCCGCCAGGCCGAAAAAGTCCGCGACTACTTGTCTCCGCTAATCCCTCCCGCTCGCTTGAGCGACAGCCCGAACGAAAGTCAATGACCCGCTCTCTTGCCTCTGCTTGCTCTCACTGGCCAGCGGTGTTAGCATGAAGTTGCCAGCCCAGGGAGGTGTTGTCATGAGCGAAAATGCAGGCGCCAGGTTCAGCTACTTCCTCGTCGGACTTGGCATCGGCGCGATGATCGGCATCCTTTTTGCCCCACGTACCGGGAAAGAAACCCGCGAATTCCTCGCCGAGCGCACGGAAGAAGGCAGGGATGCTCTGCTGCGCAAGAGCCGCGACGTGCGGGAGCAGGCCGAAGAGTATGTCGAGCGCGCCAAGGACGTGGTTCGCAAGCAGAAGGATCAGATTTCCTCCGCCATCGAGGCCGGCAAGCAGGCCTACCGCGAGGAAAAATCCAAGGCTTCTTGATCTTGCTCCTGAGGACGTGACATGGATACGCTGCTCGGAGTCTTCATCGCGGTAACCGCGCTCGCCGTCATTCTCCAAATGTTGATCCTCGCGGGAATGTACCGCCACCTCCAGGCCCTCAGCCGGGAGTTTCGCAAGCTCTCCGCCGATTTCGACGAAAAGGTCACCCCGGTGCTGAGTGGCATCCGCGCCGTGGTCAGCGATTCCCAGCGAGGTATTTCCAGCATCCTCGCCAATGCTGCTGACATCAGTCAGCGCGCTCGCGACCAGGTCATCCGCTTTGACTCGGTGATGGCCGACGCAGCCGATCGGCTCCGCTTGCAGATCATCCGCGTGGACCAGATGTTGTCGGTCGCTCTCGGCCGCATTGAGGAAACCGGCACCACTGTGCGCCAAAATGTGCTCGCCCCGATTCGAGAGGCCTCGGCGCTCATCCATGGCGTCAAGACCGGTCTGGACTTCATCCTTTCGCGTCGCAAATCCTCCCCGGTCGAGCGGGCGCAACAACATCAGGACGAAGAACTCTTTATTTGACCTGGCAATGCCTTCCCGGCCTGCCCCCCTGCCGGCGGCGTGCGGCCCGGTTCCTCTCTCCCATGAAAAACATCTCCGGCAGCCGCGCCCTGGTGTTGGTTTTCGCCAAAGCGCCTGCGCCCGGAAAAGTCAAAACACGCCTCATGCCCAAGCTCTCGGCCGCCAGGGCCGCAGCGGTCCATCGAGCTTGTTTGGCGGATGTGCTGTGTACCGTCGCCAGCCTGCCTCATCGAATCGAAAAGTGTGTTCTCTTTGCCGGTTCGCCTTCTGTCGTTCGCCGGCTCAAGGTTGGAACTCTCCCAAAAAATATTTCCGTTGGTTCACAGTCGCGTGGCGACCTGGGGCGGAAGCTCGTCATCGCCTTGCGGGGTTTCTTCCGCTCTGGCGTCAAACGCATTGTGGTGCTCGGGACCGATACGCCCTGGCTGAGCCGCGAACGGATTCTTTATGCTCTCCGCTTGCTCTCCCGGACCGAGGTGGTTCTCGGTCCCACCGGAGACGGCGGCTACTATCTCATCGCATGTCGCCGCCTCATCCCCGAAATGTTCTCCGGCATTGCGTGGGGCACCAGCCGGGTGATGGCGCAGACAAAAATCCGGTTGCGGACGCTTGGCGTCCCATGCCATCTGCTTCCTGTGGACTTTGATTTAGACAGGCCGGAAGACCTTGAAAAATGCCGGCGCAGACTCTCTCTACCCCGCGCAAGAGGAAAGAGACCCGCTCCCGCTCTTTTCAAGACGTTGCGCTTGATCAGGCAGGAACAGTCTCCACCCAGCCGCCCCCGATGACTTTCTCCCCGTCATAGAAGACGGCCGCCTGACCGGGTGTGATGGCTCGCTGCGGTTCGTCAAACACGATGCGGGCGCGTCCCTCATCGAGCGGTGCTACCTTTGCCGGCGCCGGGACATGCTTGTGGCGGATCTTGGCTTCCACCCTGACAGGTCCTTCCGGTGGCGCTATAGAAATCCAGTTGACCTCGCGTGCGATACAACTCTGCTGATAGAGATCTGTCTCCTCGCCCACTGTTATCTGTCCTGCGGCTGCGTCCACCCCAACAACGTAGAGCGGCTGACCAGTGGCGATGCCAAGGCCTTTGCGCTGGCCAACGGTATATTGATGCACGCCGCCGTGCTTTCCCAGCACCTCCCCCGCCTTCGTCACTACCGCGCCTCCGCCCCGCAAGAGCTGGCCGTTTCCCTGCTCGGCGACGTAAGCCTCAATGAACTGCGCGTAGTCGCCCGTCGGCACGAAGCAAATCTCCTGACTCTCCCGCTTGTCCGCCACCGGCACTTGGTGATCCCGGGCCACCTCGCGGACCCGTTCCTTGGTCATTTCTCCCAGAGGAAATATGGCCCGCCCAAGCTGCTCCTGCGAGAGCCCGAAAAGGAAGTAGGACTGATCCTTGCTTTTGTCCACCGCCCGCAGCAACTGATAGCGGCCTGTCCCGGCATCATACCCGATGCGCGCGTAGTGGCCCGTCGCCAGCTTTTCCGCGCCCAGTTGACAAGCCATGACCAAAAGCTCATCAAACTTGATCCAATTATTGCAGAGGGTGCAAGGAATAGGCGTGCGACCGGCCAGATAGTCGCGAACAAAAGGCTGCACCACCTTTTCTTCAAACTGTCGCTCGAAATTCACCACGTAGTAAGGAATGTTCAGGTGCTCAGCCACGCGGCGGGCATCATAGACATCATCAATCGAGCAGCAACGTCCCCTCACGCCGTCCGGAACGTGGTAGCGGCCGGCCAGGCGTCGCTGGTTCCAAAGTTGCATCGTCAGGCCGATGATGCGCCGGCCCTGCGCGCGCAAAATCGCTGCCGCGGTGGAGCTATCCACCCCGCCGCTCATGGCGACGACAATTTCGGGCTGCATTACCTCAGACATTTGCGGTTGTTGGCTTCCTGTATAGCGGCGAGAGTTCTCTCAAGCGGTGCACCGTCTCGGGTAGCACCTCCACGGCATAGGCAACGTCTCCCGCCACGTTAAGGTGCCCGAGGCTGAATCTCAAGCTGGCGCGAGCAATCTCTGGCGGCTTGCCGATCGCCGTCAAGACATGGGAGGGTTCAATCGCCCCGGAGGAGCACGCTGCCCCCGTCGAACACGCCACCCTCTTCAGATCCAGAGCAATTACGAGCGCTTCTCCTTCGATAAATTCAAAATAGATGTTGGTGGTGTTCGGCAAACGGCGCTCCCGGCTTCCATTGACGCCCGTCTGGGGAACCGTTGCCAGGATTTCTTCTTCGAGCCGATCCCGCAGCCCGCCAATCCGCACTGCTTCCCCAGCTTGCTCCCTCCTCGCCAGCTCAGCCGCCTTACCCAGCCCGATAATTCCGGCAACGTTTTCCGTTCCGGGACGCAGATCGCCTTGATGGTGGCCGCCGTAGAAGAGCGGCTCGAGATGAACACCGCGGTGAACATAGAGCGCACCGACACCCTTCGGCCCATGCAGCTTGTGGCCGGAGATTGAAAGCAAATCCACCCCGAGCTTCCTGACATCCAGAGGCAGCTTCCCCGCCGTCTGCACCGCATCCGAGTGGAAATAGACGTCAGCTTCTCGAGCAATCTTCCCGATCTCTTCGATCGGTTGCAGGGTCCCCAGCTCGTTGTTCGCATGCATCACGGTGATCAGGACGGTTTCCGGCCGGATCTCCCGGCGGACATCTTCCGGGTCCACAATGCCGTCGCTCCCCACCGGGACATAGGTAACGTCCACTCCCGTTCTCTCCACGTGCTGGCACGCATTCAACACCGCGTGGTGTTCGATCGCCGACGTAATGACGTGTTTCGTCCCGCCCTGGTCGAGCTTGGCAGCGCCCACCACGCCAAAGATCGCCAGGTTGTCGGATTCCGTTCCGCCGCTCGTAAAAACAATCTCCTTCGGCTGAGCGCCGACGAGCGCTGCCACTTCTGCCCGAGCGCGTTCGACCCCCGCCCGGGCTCGCTGGCCAAAGCTATGGATGGACGACGCATTGCCGTATTCCTCCGCCAGGTACGGCGTCAGCGCTTCCAGCACCTCCGGCCGTATCGCGGTCGTCGCGTTATTGTCCAGGTAAACCCTGCGCATCTCTCGTCCACTCGCGCTAGTTGCTTCTATTTCCGCTGAATATTCACGTTACGCGGAGACCCGGGCAAAGTCAAGACGACAAGTACCGTTCCGTCTGCTCTCGAAGCCTGCTTTTGCCGTCCCTTGACTTCACCCTTCCCGTTTGGTTACTTTGCCTTTGCGTCTTGCTTGAGGAGTCGAGTTGGCCCATCAACCCATCATCACCCTGACCACCGACTTCGGCAGCTCCGATCACTTTGTCGGCGTGATGAAGGGCGTCATTCTGAGTATCAATCCTCAAGCCTCTATTGTGGACATCTCGCATCAGATCCAGCCCTATGACCTCCTCGACGGCGCCCTCACGATCGCCCAGGCCTACCCTTATTTTCCGCCGGCCAGCATCCACGTTGTTGTGGTGGATCCAGGCGTGGGGAGCGAACGACGCCCCATCCTTGTGAGCAGCGACAAGCACTACTTTGTTGCCCCCGACAACGGAGTTCTTTCCGTTGTGCTCGACCGCGAACCCGGAGCCACGGTACGCCACATTACCTCGGAGCACTACTTCCTGAGTCCGGTGAGCAACACCTTTCATGGACGCGATGTTTTTGCTCCCGTCGCAGCCTATCTGAGCAAGGGGGTGGATACATCCCGTTTCGGAGAGATTGTTACCGAGTGCGTCCGCGTTCCGCTGCCGCGGGCTCAGCGTGTCGGCGAGAAGGAGATCAAGGGGGTGATTCTCAAGGTTGACAATTTCGGCAATTGCCTGACCAATATCACGCCCGAGGATGTGCCGGAACTCTTCGCCAGCTCGCCCCCGCCTTTTCGTCTCGTCACCGGAAAAAAAGAAATCAATAAGCTCTTCCTCTCCTATGCCGCCGGCCCCGTGGACGAGCCTTTTGCCATCCTCGGCAGCTCCGGTTATCTGGAGCTTGCCACCAACCGCGCGCATGCCGCCCAACTCCTCGGCGCCCGCCGCGGCACGGAACTTTCCATTTTCCTCGAATAGTCTCTCTCGCTGTGCTCGGGGAGCCTGATCCCGGGAGCGCTGACCAAAAAACTCTGGAGCTTCTGCCGCTCGATCGAGGGCCCCTGCTATGACTACTCCGCTTTCTCTTCCTCGGCCGGCGGTTCGAGCTTCGTCTTCTGCCCCCGCACATGCTCATTGAACCAGTTCATCAGCCGATAGGCGCAATCGCGCTGGAACCGAGGCTCGTTGAACCCGTGCCCTTGTCGCGGGTATTTGACCATTTGCACGGGAACGTTCTGTGCCTTCAGAGCTTCGTAAAGCTCCTCCCCCTGTGAAAGGGGAACCCGCACGTCGCTCATCCCATGCAAGATAAGTGTTGGCGTGCTCACACCCTTCACGTTGAACATCGGCGAATGCTTGAGATACGCCGACTGCTGCTCCCACGGAAAGCCGCCAAAATATTGGGGCAGGAACGGCGGAATGTCAGCCGTGCCGAAAAAGCTGTAGAGGTTCGTGACCGCCGCCCCGGGCGAGGCCGCCCGGAATCTCTTTGTCTGCGTGATGATCCATGAGGTCATGTAGCCACCGTAGCTCCAACCCATCACTCCCATGCGGTCCGCGTCGGCCATTCCCTTCTCGATCAGGTAGTCCACACCGGCCATGATGTCGCGATAGTCCCCGCCACCCCAATCCTGGAAGTTCGCGCGGCGGAAGGCCTCGCCATAGCCGCCGCTGCCGCGAGGATTCGGCAACAACACCACGTACCCCTCGGTCGCAAAAGCCTGCGCGGGGTAAACGTAGCGTCGCGCCGTAAAACCTTGGCTAAACACCCCCGCCGGCCCGCCGTGGACGATGACCAGCAACGGATAGCGGCGTCCTTCCTCGTATCTCGCTGGCTTGACCAGAATGCCTTCGATGGTAAAACCATCCGTGCTGGGCCACCGGATGACCGACATGGAGGACATCTCCGCCACCTCAAACGGCTGCTGGACTTTGCTCACCTCCCGGAAGTTCTTTCCCGTATCGGTGGAAAGGATCACGGTTGGTGGCGTCGCCAGGGCAGCTCGAACGGCCGCGACGCTCCGCCCATCGCGGGCAACGTCAAAACTCGAATAGACAAATTCTCCTGCGGAGATCTGTTGCACTGCGCCTCCCTCGACGCTGAGGGAAAACAAGTGAGCTTGCGTTTTTGCGTCGCCCGAAAACAGGATAGTGCGCGAATCCGGCAGCCAGCGGAAATCGTTTACCTCTTCGTCAAATGCTTTCGATACGATCTTCGGTTCGCCCCCTGCCGCAGGAACCACCGTGAGGTAACGGTTGGCGATCCAATCCACCTGGCCGCGTGTGGAAAGGAAGGCGACTGTCTTCCCGTCCGGTGACCATCTCGGATCGGTATTGGCGCCATCCCAGGTCGCCAGGTCGCGCGTCGTTTCGTCAGCCACCTTGATCGCCCGGATCTTGGAATGAAACCCATCGTGGACTTTGGGAGTTGGCTGAACCGAATAAGCGATTGCGCTTCCATCGGGAGACCAGCTCAGGCGGGTCACATGCGCGTCCTCTTTGCCCAACTGTCGTGGTTTCCCCCCGCCGGCAGCAATGACGTAGAGACGCGCGAAACGGAAGGCTTTGTCCACCTCAATCCAGTCATCCTTGCGCTTCTCTCGCTTCTTCTCATCCTCCGTCGGCCGATCAGCGGAAAGGTAGGCGACGCTCTTCCCGTCGGGTGACCATTCAAATGCGCTTACTCCCTCTTCCGCGTCCGTAAGCTTTTGTGCTTCGCCTCCACCCACCGAGATGACCCAAATTTGCGTCTTGGGCTTCTTGCCCTCTGCTTCCGTCCCCTCGCTCCTCTCGCTCAGGAATGCTATCTGTTTGCCGTCTGGCGACCAACGAGGATAGAAATCCGATCGCGGGCCA
The DNA here is from genome assembly GCA_036514995.1 of Candidatus Acidiferrales bacterium. Classification (NCBI taxonomy): domain Bacteria; kingdom Pseudomonadati; phylum Acidobacteriota; class Terriglobia; order Candidatus Acidiferrales; species Candidatus Acidiferrales bacterium. The sequence goes on along the minus strand of DATBWB010000062.1, from coordinate 64,620 downwards.
TTGGTCAGTTGCAGGGTCTGTCCGGACGCCGCATCCGACAGAAAGATGTTGCGGCGATAGACATCCAGCTTGTAGTCCGGCGAACTTACTACAAAAACAATCTTCGAGCCATCGGGCGACACTTGCACCTGCGATGCCGCCCGGTCTTTCATCACCTCTTCCACTGTCAATCCAGCCACGCCAAAGACGGGCCTGGCAGCCAGCAGAAAGCCAAATAAAATCCACACACTCAACAGGGTGATTTTCTTCGTTCGAATCACCTTAACCTCCTTCAAAGAGACACTTTCGTCAGCTTCTTCGGTTGTTCCCCTGTGAAAGAGAATCGCCGCAAGCGTGCGAAGCTCGCCGGCCGACCGGTCCAGCCACAGAACTCGATCCGCGCCACCCCGACACGGGGCGGGAAGCTGGCCAGCGGCGTTTCCCTTTCCATTCACTCCAATGTCTTGGCTGCTACCGCTTTTCGAGGGGCGTGTACGACACGTCGAAGGGCCCGACGTATTGGGCATTGGGCCGAATGAGACGGTTATTTTGAAGTTGCTCGAGCACGTGGGCTGACCAGCCGGCGATGCGGCTGACGGCGAAAATAGGCGTATACAAATCCGTCTCTATCCCCATGTAATAGAAGCAGGACGCCGAGTAGAGATCCACGTTCGGGTAGAGATGCTTTTCCTTCACCATCCACTCTTCGATCTTGCTGGTCATCTCGTACCACTTCATGTTGCCGTTGCCCTTGCCGAGCTGGCGGGACACTTTGCGCAGGTGCTCCGCGCGCGGGTCAAACGTCTTGTACACCCGGTGACCAAAGCCCATCACTCGCTTCTTCGCCGCCAGCGTTTGATGCAAATAATCGGACACTTTCTCGGTCGAGCCGATTTCGAGCAACATCTTCATCACCGCTTCGTTCGCCCCGCCGTGGAGCGGTCCCTTGAGAGTTCCAATCGCCGTCGTAATCGCCGAGTAGATGTCGGAAAGCGTGGATGCCGTGACTCGCGCCGCGAAAGTGGAGGCATTGAACCCGTGGTCGGCATGCAGCACGAGAACAATATCCATGGCGCGAGTGCTCACCTCGTCGGGAGTCCGACCCGAAAGCATGCGCAGAAAATCGCAAGCATGATCGAGCGCTGGGTCTGGTGCAATCGGCTCCTTCCCGTTTCGGATGCGGTCGAATGCTGCCACCAGCGTGGCCATTTGGCCGGTGAGTCGCATGGCTTTGCGAAGGTTCGCCTCGGGTGAGTTGTCTTCGGCCTCCGGATCGAAAACCGCCAGCAGGGAGACGCCCGTCCGCAGCGCAGCCATGGGCGTTGCCGCGCCCCCGATCCGCCGAAGATGGTCCACCACAGCCATCGGTAGCGCCCGGCTCTGTCCCATCTCTTCCCTGGTGCGCTGCCATTCGGGCCTGTTGGGCAATCGCCCGTGCCAGAGAAGATAGCAAATCTCCTCAAAATTGGATTTCTCCGCCAGCTCGTTGATATTGATACCGCGATACAGGAGTGTTCCCGCGTTTCCGTCAATGAAGCTGAGCGCTGTGCTGGAAACCACGACCCCTTCTAATCCAGCTTTGACTTCAATCGCCTCTGGCATCGAGGCCACCCCCTCTGCGGCCTTGGTGCGATCTCGCCGCGCGCCATTATAGCATGGCCATTTTTTGTCGCTCCCGGCATTACCGCCCGAGCACAGCTCTGGTTTGCGGGTCAGCCCAGTCGCGCAGCGCGTCGCCGAGCAAATTGAAGGAGAAAACCGCCAGCATGATGGCGAGCGCCGGGGAGACCACCAGATGGGGAGCGTCGAAGAGATGGTTGCGGGCGTCACTCAACATGCTGCCCCAACTCGGCGTCGGCTGGAGCACGCCCAGCCCAAGAAAGCTGAGCGTGGATTCTGCCAGAATCGCGGTGGCCATCCCCACTGTCGCCTGCACCAGCAACGGCGGGATGATGTTAGGCAACAAGTGCGCCCGCCAGATGCGCCATCCCTGGGCCCCCAGGCTTCGCGCCGCCTGCACATATTCGAGTTCGCGCACTTTAGCCACCTGTGCCCTCGCCAGTCGCGCGTACCCAGCCCAGCCCGTTACCGTCAACGCCAGAATCACCCTGCCCACGCCCGGCCCCAGGAATGCCGCCAGCGCAATCGCCAGCAAGATTCCGGGGAATGCCAAGAACGTGTTGATGGCTACCACGTTGATGATGCGGTCCGTCCAGCCGCCGAAATAGGCAGCGACCGAACCCATCAGCAGTCCCAGAGTCCCCGCCGCGAGCACCACGCAAAGGCTTACGCTCATGGACACTCGCGAGCCATAGATGATTCGCGAAAGAATATCGCGGCCCAGCTCGTCGTTTCCCAACCAGCTTCCTCCGCCGGGCGCGGCAAGCCGCTTGGAGAGCTGCTGCTCGGTGGGACTCGCCGGAGCTATCCAGGGAGCAAGCGTGGCCGTCAAAAGCAGAAGGACAACGATGGCAAGCGCCAGCGCAGCAATCGGATTATTGTGTATCACACTCGCCATAGCGTTACCTTCGCCGAATCCTCGGATCCACCGCGCTGTAAGCGAGGTCGGTCAGAAGATTGACCAGCACATAGCTCAGACCGATCACGAGCACACATCCCTGCAGCAGGGAGTAATCTCGCGCGCTGATGGCCTGCACCGTCAGCCGCCCCAATCCAGGCCATGCAAAGATCATTTCTGTCACAATCGCCCCCGCCAGCAACGTGCCAAGCTGGAGCCCGATCACCGTCAGAATAGGGATGAGCGCATTCTTTAACGCATGACGATAAAAAACCCACTTCTCGCTCACTCCCTTCGCCCGGGCCGTCCGCACGTAATCGCTCGAGAGCTCTTCGAGCATGGCGCTCCGCACCATTCGCGTCAGAATCGCCGCCAGTGCCGCTCCCAGTGTCACCGCCGGAAGAACCATGTGCGAAATCCCGCCTCGGCCTGAAACCGGTAGCCAACCCAGTTTCACCGATACCACCAGAATCAGAATCGGACCCAGAGCGAAATTGGGAAAGGAAAGACCCGCCAGCGAAACCATTCCTATTGCCCGGTCGGCCCATTTCCCGCGATGGGCGGCTGCCGTCACTCCCGCCGGGATGGCAAGACCGAGCGAGACAAGAAGGCTTGAGAGCGCCAACGCCAGCGTTGCCGGATAGCGTTCGGCGATCAAATGCAAGACCGGCTCGTGGAAGCGCAGCGACTCTCCCCACTCGCCTCTTACCAGACCCCACCAGTAATGAATATATTGGCTTGCCAGCGGTTCGTTGAGACCCAGTTCCTCGCGCAAGGCCGCCACATCGCCGGGCCGGGCGCCTTCTCCCAGCATGAGTTGGACGGGATCCCCTGGAACAAGATGGATCAACAGAAAGACTAGCGTGACCACCAGCCACAACGCGGGTATGGTCGAGACAAGGCGCTCGAACAAATAGCGTCTCATGCCTTGGAAGACTTGGTGGATTTCGGCTGGCCCCCATCTAATCGGGGCTGGCTCAGCCGCTCGATTTTTATCTTGGCCACCCGGCGGCCGTCCATTTCCGCCACCGTGAAACGCACTCCGTCGTACACAAACGATTCCCCCTGCCGCGGAATCCGCCCAAGCTGGCTCAACACAAATCCAGCCGCTGTTTCAAAACCACGATCGCGGGGCACAGAGAGGCCAAATTCGCTTTCCAATTCGTACACGCTCATCAGGGCGTCAACGAGCATGGAACCATCGCTCAACCGCTGTGGCTTCTCTTCCACGTCAAATTCGTCATGGATCTTTCCGGTGATCCGTTCCACCAAATCCGCCACGGTTACCAGCCCCTGAATATTCCCGAATTCGTCCACCACCAGAGCCATTTGAGTGTGCCGCCGCTGGAATTCATTCAGCAGATCGGCAAGCGGCTTCGTCTCGGGCACGATGAGCGCTTCCCTCAAGATGCGGCGCATGTCGAAATGGGCCAGCGCAATGCCTTCCGCTTGGCGACGTTGCCTATCCATCACCACCCGCAGCAAATCCTTGGCGTGCAAGATACCGGCCACCTGATCCATCGTTCCGTCGTAAACCGGCAGACGCGATCTCTTTTCGTGTAGAACCTTATCCAGCGCTTCCTCCAGCGTGGCCGTCAGCGGAAGACACTTCATGTCCGGCCGCGACACCATCACCTCGCGCACTTCCACTTTGCCCAGGTCCACCGCCGCCCGAATCATCTCCTCCTGTCGTACATTGAGCAGCCCGCCCTCCTGGATGTCCCCAACCAACAGCAAGAGCTCCTCCGGTGTGTGGACAAGCCTGTGCGGGTCAGTTTCGGCCGCTCCCATCCATTTGAGCGTTCGGTCAGCACACCTGTCCAGCACCGCAATGAAGGGCCGGAAAATCCGAATGAAGATCTCCATCGGCCGCGCGATCGAAAGCGCAACGCTTTCGACCCGCTGCAACGCCAGGTTCTTGGGCACCACCTCGCCCAAAACCACATGCATAAAAGTGATGAGCAGAAAAGCCACCGTCAGGCTTACGGTGTGGCCGATCGCGCGAAAGTAAGGCCATCCGGCGTAGTCGAAGAGAGGAATAAATATTTGAGCCAGGGTCAGCTCACCCACCCACCCAAGCCCCAGACTGGCTATCGTGATTCCGAGTTGCGTTCCCGACATCACTCGGTCGAGGTTCCCCAGGAGCCGCTCGACCGCGCGGGCGCCGGGCCTTTTCTCGGCCACCAACTGTTCCACCCGGGTATGGCGTATCGCCACGAGCGAAAACTCCGCGCTTACAAAGAAAGCGTTGACCGCCACCAGAAACATCACAATGAAGATCTGGATTGCAATCACCCGGTAGGCTCCCACGCGAATTCTACCACATTGCGGTGAGCTAGCCCCTCGCCTTGCTCACCGCTACAAAAGCCACACGTCTAACGTTTTGGTCGGCTTTGGGAGGTTCAGGTAGCCGTACTCAAGATGCTCCTCGGTGGCCGTGGGCGGATGCATCGGCTCGATAACACCCAGCAAAGCCCATATCCTGGCATCAGGAGCAGCCAGCACGGCTGTCCGCGGCGAAAATGTTGCCTCCGGTGGGGAACCTGACGTCATCCTTATCCGTAATAGCTATTGGATAGCACGGGAGACAGCAAGATGGCAAAGCCGAAGCGCAAACGGAGAGGGGTGCTGATCGGGCTCGTCGTCTTTGCGGCTGTTGCCAGCCTGGCCGCTTCAGCTCTCCTCCGCAACTCAACCAAAATCGACCCGTCGAAACTGGCTACGGTCGAGCGTGGCGATGTTGCCCGCTCCGTCGTCGCCACCGGAAAGATCGAGCCCCTGTCCAAGGTGCAGATCAAGTCCAAGGCCAGCGGAATTGTAAAAACCCTTTACGTCAACGTGGGCGACTCCGTCCGCAGCGGACAGGTCCTCGCCGAACTGGACAAGGAAATCCTTGTTGCCCAGGTGCGCGAGGCCAAAGCCAATTTGGAAGCCGCCGAGGCGAACCTCGCCGCCGCCCAGGCTACCTACGAACGCAATAAGGTAGATGCCGAGGGGCCTGACGTGCCCTTCCTGCAAAAACATCTCGACCGCTCGCGCAAGCTTTTCACCGACGGCTTGATCCCGCTGCAAAGCCTCGATGACGCCGAAAAGAACTACCAGCTCGCCCGCAACAAGCAGCAATCAGCCATCACCAATCTCTCCGTCAACAGAGCGGAAATTCAGAAGGCCGCCGCGCTGGTTGCCCAGGCGCGGGCAACTCTCGAGCGCGCCGACGAGGACCTCCGCAAATCAACCATTGTCGCCCCCATTGTTGGCGTTCTCCTCTCCCGCGATGTGGAAGTAGGCGATGCGGTGAGTTCCATCCTGGTGCTTGGCTCGGCCGCAACCCTGATGATGACCCTCGGCGATGTCCGCGAGGTGTACGTTAAGGGCAAGGTGGACGAGGTGGATGTCGCAAAAATCTACCTCGGCCAACCTGCCCGTATCACGCTCGAATCCTTCAAAGATAAGAAGTACTCCGGAAAAGTCACCAGGATTTCGCCCATGGGCATCGAGAAAGACAACGTGACAACCTTCGAGGTTCGCTGCTCGATTCAGAATCTCGACGGTGAACTCAAAACCATGATGACCGCCAACGCCGAGATCATCCTGGAAGAGCACAAGGCTGTTTTGACGATTCCCGAGGGAGCAGTGATCTACGACAAGGACCGGAAAACTTCGGTCGAAGTTCCCGAACCAAGCCTGAAAAACGGCAAGCGCAAGCTGGCAGTCGCCATCGGCATCAGCAACGGCGCTCGCGCCGAAGTTCTTTCCGGCTTGAAGGAAGGCCAGCAGGTCGTCCTGCAATAGGTTCTTGTGTTTGGCAAAAAGTTGGGTGCGTTCATGACCATCCAGTTCCGCGACCGCATTGAAATCGAAAATCTCCGCAATCTGCCAACCGAGCAAGTCGCTTCGCTCGAACGGGCTCTCCACGAAGGCGCCCAAGCTTGCCCCGACCCCAAGCGCCCGCGCTTCTACGAAATCTCCTGGCAGGGCAAGTGCTACTACGTGGACCTCTTGCCTGGCGGACGTCGCGTGATCCTCCTCGCCGTCTGGGACGCTGAAACTGCCGCCGCCTACGCTCACGTCACCTAGCCCCATCTGTTCCCTTTCTTGTTCGATGCCGCAGGCATTGTCTTTTCACTCCGAGCGAAGCGAGGAATCTGTTTTTGCCGCGAGCTTCTCTTCGTCCGCTTGTGTAGGGGCCGGTCTTTAGACCGCCCCAAGATCAGGGCAAGCTGAAGCTTGCCTCTACGGATCCTTGTTCGGGTACTGACCAATCCCCAGCGCTTCCGCCAATTGCTTTGCCCATCCCTTCTGCGCTACCATTCCCCTGCCCTGAAAGCCAGCCCTGCACCTTATGGTACAGGGCCAGCCAAACCGATTGTGCTCTCCAGCCCGCTTCCCATCTCATCGAGCGAGGAACTATGACGAAGCGCGCCGCTCTTCGGATGCTCGTTGCTATCATCGTCCTTTTGGGAGGTCTTGCTGGAATCGCTTACGCTATTTTCTGGTACCTGGCTATGGCAGCCCTGCCGCAAACGACCGGCACGCTCGCCCTTCCCGGCCTGAACAACCCCGTTACCATCACCCGCGACCGCCTCGGCGTCCCTCACATTCAAGCCGCCAACCTCCAAGATCTCCTTTTCGCCCAGGGCTACGTCATGGCGCAGGATCGCCTTTGGCAGATGGACCTCTCGCGCCGCGTAGCGGCCGGCGAACTCGCTGAAATCTTCGGGGAACGAGCCCTCGAACGTGACAAGGAGAGTCGCACCTATCTCTACCGCCACGTCGCTCAAAAAGCTCTCAGGGAATTGCCCATGGGAGCCGCCCTCAGCCTGGAGCAATTCTCCGCCGGCGTGAACGCCTTCATCGCCTCACACCACGATAGGCTGCCCATCGAGTTCATTTTTCTTCGCTACCAACCTAGGCCGTGGACTCCGGCAGATACCTTCCTCGTCGTCTGCAACATGTTTGAGGCGTTGACCAGCAGTTGGCAGTCGGAGCTGGCCCGCGAAAAGCTGACCGCTAGGATCGGTCCCGAGCTGGCCCGTGACCTGTACGTGGTCGATTCCCGTCTTGACCACCCAGCGGGCGAAGGTCCCGTCGTGGCCCGGCCGGCGCGCAAGGCTAGGCCTGCCGGAGCCCGCCGCTCCTGGGCCGCCCCGTACGAACTTTGGCAATCCGTCACAGATTTCCAGGTTGGCCTGTCGGAAGCGTTAAACGGCAGCAACAATTGGGTCATTTCAGGCGCCCGTACCTATTCCGGCAAGCCGCTCCTCGCCAATGACACCCATCTCGAGCTTACCGTTCCCGACACTTGGTATCTCGTTCACTTGAAGAGTCCGGAGCTGAACGTTCGCGGCTTCGCCCTGCCCGGAATTCCTTGGGTCGTTCTCGGCCACAATGAACATATTGCCTGGGGTGTAACCAATGTCGGCGCTGACGTCCAGGACCTTTTTGTCGAGGAATTTGATCCCGAGCGGCCGGACTACTACCGCACCGCCCCGCGGGGCGGATGGAAGCAAGCCACCCGCTATCGCGAACTCATCAAGGTCAAAGGCAAACCGGATGTCTCGTTTGACGTTCTCGCTACGCATCACGGGCCAGGCATAAGAAAAGACGGCAACCGCATGCTGGCGCTTCGCTGGACGCTCTACGATCCCGGCGCGCTCAGCAATCACCTCCTCTCAATCAATCAGGCGGCAAACTGGCAGCAATTTCTGGAAGCGCTGCGGGATTGGACCTCTCCATCGCAGAATTTTGTCTATGCCGATGACCAGGGCAATATCGGCTATCACGCCGCCGGACGCATTCCACTCCGTCGTAGCGGCGACGGCGCCATGCCTGTCTCGGCCTCGACAGATGCCGGCGAATGGATCGGAACCATTCCCTTCGATGAGCTCCCCCAGGCTTTTAATCCCCCGGGCGGTGTGATTGCCACCGCGAATGCCAGGATTACGCCTGCCGGCTATCCGTTCTACGTCACCGATCGCTGGGAAGCGCCCTATCGCACGGCTCGCATCTACGACCAAATCAATCAGCTTGACAAGCGCGCCGCCCCGGAAGATCTGCTCGCTCTCCAGACAGACAGTTTCAGCTACTTCCACCGATGGTTTGCCGGCCAACTCGTCGCCACCGCCAAAGTTCATCCCCCAACCGATGCCCGCATCCAGCAGGCGATTCAGGCGCTCGATGGCTGGGACGGCCGCGCCACCCTTGATTCGATTGCGCCGACCCTGACGGACCAGGCTCGCCGCCGTTTCCTCACGAAATTGCTCGAAGCAAAGGCAGGCGCGGACTGGCCCGAGTATCGCTGGTTTCGCTCGCCTGTCTTCGTGGAGAACGTACTTCACAAACGGCCGGCTCGGTGGCTCCCACCGGGATTCAAAGACTACGACCAACTCCTTCTCGAAAGCCTCAAGGAAGCCTTCTGGTCGATCGAGCAACAGACTCGCTCGACCGAATTGAAGTCCTGGCAGTGGGGCCCGTTCAATCGTTTGCGCCGCCAGCATCCCTTGGTTTTGCTGCCGATCATCGGCAGGGTTTTTCGCGCGCCAGCAGGCTCGCAGGCGGGGATGGGCTACTCCGTCCGCGCGACCGGGCCGATGTTTGGTCCCGCGATGCGCTTTGTCGCCGATCTTTCCAACCTCGACCGTTCCTTGCTGAACCTTACGGTCGGCGAATCGGGTCAGATCTACAGCCCTCACTATGCGGACCAATATTCAGGTTGGGCCCAAGGCCTGCCGCAGCGCTGGCCGTTCAGCAACCCCAGCTTGGAGCGCGAGACCACCCGGCGGTTGCAGCTCTTGCCGGCTGCCCGCTAGGACGGTCCCAGCCGCTTGTGCTAGAGGCCAAGAACGTTGAGAATGCTCGCATTCCCTATGTCAAAGGGCGAGAAAAGCGCTTATAACTCACCTGCGGCCGGACGCTGCTGAGGTGATATTCAAGATGCCCAGAATGAAGATCGCTACCGGAACACCCTGGGAACCCATCGTGGGTTACTCGCGGGCCGTCCGTGTCGGATCCTTTGTTTTCGTCTCTGGAACCACTGCCACCGACCAAACCGGGAAGATCGTAGGCCACGGCGATCCTTACGCACAAGCCGTACAGGCCCTGCGAAACATTGAAGCGGCACTGCACGCAGCCGGCGCCACCCTGAAGGACGTGGTTCGCACGCGTATCTACGTCACGAATATTGATGATTGGAAAAAAATCGGCCGGGCGCACGGCGAGTTCTTCCGCGAAATTCACCCGGCCACCAGCATGGTGGAAGTGAGCCGCTTGATCGCTCCTGAGATCCTGGTCGAGATTGAAGCGGATGCCGTGATCGTCGAGTAACACAGTGAGTCGGATCGTTAACCCATGTTTGGGCAGAAACCGATAGAAGAATGGTTCCTGAAGTCGCTCCCACCGTCCCAAAAGCAGCAGGAAGCTAGGACCTTCATATGCTGAAAAGATTTTCTAGAGTGGTTCCATAGAAGTTCGACTCATCGGGCGGCCGCTAAAAGAAATCGGCAAAGCACATTTTGGCCATAACGGCCGGCCCATGGTTAACCCTCACCCCGATGAGCGCGCTTCGGCTCACTTCTCATTCCTGGAGGATTAGCTTCCGGTGGGAAGATCTCGACCTTGCGCGGTCGTACAACGGAGCCTATCACGGAGATAAGCAGGATGCTCGCCACCACACCTAGGGCAATGCTAATGGGAATCTTGTAGATGTCGGCAAGGAGCATTTTCGTCCCCACAAAGACGAGGATGGCAGAAAGCCCGTAATGGAGATAGCGAAACAGCTCCATAATCCCGGCCAATGCAAAATAGAGCGACCGCAATCCCAAAATAGCGAACACATTCGAGGTGTACACAATAAACGGATCGAGCGTGATGGCAAGGACGGCCGGAATCGAATCGACTGCAAAGACCACATCCGTCGTTTCAACCACCAGCAGCACGACGAACAACGGCGTGGCAAGGTACTTCCCGCTTCTCTGTGCGAAGAACTTGCCCTCTTCATAGCGGTCCGTAACAGGCATGAACCTCCGGAAGAGTTTCAGCACCGGGTTCCTTTCCGGGTGGATTTCTGTTTCCTTCTGCAACGCCATCTTGATGCCCGTAAAAACCAGGAATGCCCCGAAAACATAGATGATCCAATGAAACTTCTGGATCAGCGTCACGCCCGCGAGGATGAAAATCGCTCGCATGATCAGCGCGCCGAGAATCCCCCAGAAAAGTACCTTATGCCTGTATAGCGAAGGCACACGGAAGTAGGAGAAGATCAGCAAAAAGACAAAGATGTTGTCCACGCTGAGAGAATATTCGATGAGATAACCGGTCAGGAATTCAAGCGCCCTCACCGGGCCCCGCCAGAAGTAAACTCCCAGATTGAACAAAAGCGCCAATGTAATCCAAACCGCACACCACGCGAGGGCTTCTTTGAATTTGATCACATGAGCTTTGCGATGGAAAACTCCCAGATCCAACGCCAGCATCGCAAGCACGAAAACATTGAACAAAACCCACAGTACGACTTGACTGGACATCAAGACTCCTTTGTCTTTTCTGATCTCAGCGAGCTGTATAACCTCCGTCTATGACCAACTTGCTGCCAGTGACGAACTTGGATTCGTCGGATGCAAGGTAAAGAATACCGTAGGCAATATCGTCCGACTCCCGGACATGTCAACTTGGACGGAGACTATCGAGTTACCTCCTGAATGACTCGACCTCCTGTGGAGATCTCCTTCCCAGCTCCTCAACCACTGGAGTCCAAATGTAGCCGGGATGCACGGAGTTGACTCTGATGTTGCCCTTTGCGTAGAGAAGGGCATCGGTCTTGCTCATCAGCCTCACAGCCCCCTTGGATGCGTGATAGGAGGGAATATCCGGCGCACTTACAAGGCCGTAGATGGAGGACAGGTTGATGATGCTTCCGCCGCGCGGGTTCGCTGTGCCAACCGCAGAGCTTATCCGGAGCGTTTCAGGCTCAGCGCGCTCCCCAAATTCCACATCAGTTCCGCCGATAGCTCGGTAATTTCCATCCCTGGAACGACCAGCACCTTGCAGGACAGCGCCAGCGAAATCTCCCCCTGCCCCGGCAGGCGGTAGTTGATGCGGCATGTCTGGCACTCCTGATTCCAGCAGAATCGCCCGTACGGAATCGTCTCCGGGCTCAAGTATTGAAGGCATCGCAGGATCGTGTTGTTCTCCGGCACGCGGAACTTCTTGCCGAGGACACGGATTTCTACCAGTTTCTCATAAGGCCGATAGAGCGACGGTTCCGTCATCCGATACAAAAACACCCCGAAATTATCGGGGTGGGGGCAATCTAACAAGCCAATCTGCCGTCGCCGGACGGTCTCCTGACCGGCGTTTGCGGGGGTCGCAAGTTCGTCCCGCTACAAGGGCTCAGACAAAACGCGCCATCAGTTCCTCGAGCCCGGTGCTCGCCGGCACCTTCTGCTGAACCGCCTTCACCCGCTCCTCCATGGTCAGCTTGTCTTCCTCGTAATAGACGCCGACGTAGTGTCGGTCGGTCCGGTAGGCCAGCTCGAGCGCTTTCACCCTGTCTTTTACCTCGTGATCGGCTGGCACGGGCGAAAGGTGCTCCGCGTAATACTTGAACGTATCCACCTTGTTGAACGTCGGGCACGGACTCAGCACATCCACAAAAGAAAACCCTTTGTGATCGATTGCCTTGATGAACAGTTCGGTCAGTTCCCTCGCCTTCCCGGAAAAGCCCTTGGCCACAAATGTCGCGCCGTAAACAATGGCAAATGCCATCGGGTTGATCGGGTCTTCGATGTTTCCGTAGGGCGTGGACTTCGTCACAAACTGAAACGCGCTGGTCGGAGAAGTCTGCCCTTTTGTCAACCCGTAGATGTTGTTGTCCATGATGATGTAGGTGATGTCCGGGTTGCGGCGGATGGCGTGCGGCATGTGGCCCGCGCCAATCGAAAACCCGTCGCCGTCGCCCCCCATTCCCACAACGTGCAGTCGCGGGTTGGCCAGCTTGATACCTGTCGCCAGGGGAAGCACTCGCCCGTGCACGCCGTGGAAGCCGTAACTGTTTACGAAATACGGGATGCGGCTGGAACAGCCGATGCCGGAAACCAACACCAAATCCTTCGTCTCGTAACCCTTGGCTTCAAATGCCTCATAAACAGCCCGTAGCACCCCAAAATCGCCGCAGCCCGGGCACCACGTCGGCTTTACCTCGCTCTTGTAGTCGATAACTGCGGTTTCTGGCATGTTTCGGCAACCTCCTCAATCTTTTCCAGGATCGTTTGTGGACGGAACGGCAGTCCCCCGTAGATATTCTGACGGACGATGGCGCCGCTATAGACGCGGCGCAGCAGCGTGGCAAATTGCCCCTGCGAGTTTACTTCTGGCACAATCAATGTCTTGACGTTCTCTAGCGTCCGGTCCAGGTATCCGTCCCCAAGCGGATAGAGAACTCGCGGATAGAACGAGCAAATCTTGATGCCCTTTTCGAGCGCTCGCTCGGTCGCTTCGCGAACCGCCCCCAATGTCGAACCCCAACTGATAATCCCCAGTTCGGACGCTCGATCTCCATAGATCTCGACTGGCGGAAAATCAGCCAACGCTGCCCGCAGCTTGCGAAAGCGTTTGTCCACCATGTTCATATGATTCGCCGGGTCGTAGTTGGGCCGGCCGGATTCGGTATGCTCCAGCCCGCAGGCCACGTGGATCCCGTCCGCGGTGCCTGGATGGGCCATGGGCGACACGCCCGATTCCGTCAACTGATACCGCTTGTAGCGCTCGCCGCCGTTGCCCGCCCACTTGACCCGCTCGACAACCCTGACCTTGCTCAAGTCGGGCTTCGGGATGGACTCGGTTCGGTTGGAAAGCGACTGGTCGGAGAGCAAGAGCACCGGTATCTGGTACTTTTCGGCCAAATTGAAAGCGGTCACTGTCGAGTAGAAACAGTCTTCTACATTGTAGGGTGCGATGACAATCCGCGGCGCCTCGCCGTGATTTCCATAGACCGCTAGGTTGAGATCCGATTGCTCCGTTTTCGTGGGCATGCCGGTGGAGGGACCGGCTCGCTGGATGTCCGCAATGACCAGGGGAATTTCCGCCATCCCCGCCAAACCGAGCAGCTCCGTCATCAACGAAAGTCCGGGCCCGGCCGTGGCGCTCATCGCCCGGTGCCCGGCAAACGACGCCCCGATCGCCATCGCCACCGAAGCAATTTCGTCTTCCGCTTGGATCACCACCCCTCCCAACTGCGGCAGCACCCCGGCCAGATACTCCATGATGTCGCTCGCCGGCGTGATCGGATAGCCGAAATAGTGCCGGCACCCCGCAACCACCGCTCCCAACCCGACCGCTTCATTTCCGGAAATCACTATTCGCTCGTCCGATGGCTTCACCGGAATGCGCAGCGATTCGAGACCTGGAAAATTTTTCTCCACGTAGTCGCACCCTGCCTTCACCGCATCGACGTTCTTGTCAATGACCGACTGCCCCTTCTTTGCAAATTTTTCCCGCACTAGTTTTTCGAGGTAGTCTTTCGGAATCCAGAAGAGTCGCCCCAGCGCCCCAAGCGCCACCATGTTCTTGGCCAGCGGCATCTTGATCTGGTTCTTGGCGATCTCGGTTAGCGGCAGGCCCACTTTTGCGAAGGGTATGGCGCTTGCCTTCACGCTTTCGGTGTCGTAGAGCACCATACCCCCCTCGCGCAACTCCAGGTAGTGCTTGTCGTAGCCTTCTTGGTTGAAAGCCAGGAGGAGATCCAGATCGTCTCCATGAGAATAGAGATTATGATCACTCAACCGAAGCTGATATATGGCGTGACCGCCCTTGATTTCCGCAGGATAGGTTCGGAAGGTGTACACATAGAAGCCGGCACGAGCCGCAGCCAGCGTAAGTAGCTCTCCCGTCGAAATAACACCTTCGCCTGATTCGCCGCCAATCCGGATCACAATGTCATGCCGGGCCAATTCACTCCTCCCCAGCCTGCGCCAAATTCCATGCTAACCGATAGCCGTCCCCAAATCAATTACAGACGCTCTCCACAGTCTCCTTCGACGCATGAGATTTCCCTAGCGGGAGCAGAAAGCTCATGCTTGGCTCTTGATTGCGATCGCGGTTCGCGATGGCAAGTCTTCCAACGGCCGGTCCCAGGATGTTTTCACGCGGTGGCTGCTCGGCCGTAGTAGGGTTCGCCCTCGCTCGACATCAAGACTCAAAGTCCATACACGCCGCCGAACGTGCCCAGCAACACGCTTGACAGGACGTCACTAGCTGCCTTCCCACCGGAAGAACTGCCCCAGGTGGCGGAATTTCTCGTAGCGGCGTCGCAAAAGTTCATCCTTGTCGAGCCGGTCGAGTTCCTCGAGCGAACGCCGCAGGACAGGATCGAGCAATGCCGCTGCCCGGTCGTGATCTCGATGGGCTCCTCCGTCCGGCTCGGAGACAATCTCATCGATCAGTTGCATGGCCAGCAAGTCGGCCGCCGTCAACTTCAACGCCGCCGCAGCCAGTTCGGCGCGGGCCGCATCGCGCCACATGATCGAAGCGCATCCTTCCGGTGAAATCACCGAGTAGATCGCGGTCTCCGACATGTTTACCTTGTCGCCGACGGCAATCGCCAGCGCCCCCCCCGAGCCCCCTTCACCCGTCACACTCACCACAATCGGCACCGCCAGTTTTACAATTTCGCGCAAATTGCGCGCAATCGCTTCTGCCTGGCCCCGTTCTTCGGCGTCTATTCCCGGGTAGGCGCCGGGGGTATCCACAAAGCAGAGGATTGCCCGGTCGAACTTGGCCGCCATTTGCATCGCTCGCAGCGCCTTGCGATACCCTTCTGGCTTCGGCATCCCGAAGTTCCGCGCCAGCTTCTGTCTGGTGTCCCTGCCCTTCTGGTGGCCAACTACCATGACCGGTCGCCCATGGAATTTGGCAAGGCCGCAGACGATGGCTGCGTCGTCGGCAAAACTCCGGTCACCGTGGACTTCGCTAAAATCGGTAAAAAGCCGTTGCACGTAGTCGAGCGTGTAGGGACGATGCGGATGGCGAGCGAGTTGCGTGCGTTGCCACGCCGAGAGGTGCGCAAAAAACTCGCGCTTTAACTCCTGCACTTCCCGCCGCAGCCGCTCCAGCTCCTCGCTCGTACCCGATCCTTTCCCGGCGAGCCTCGCCAGCTCCTCCATCTCCTGCTCGAGCTTCTCAATGTTCCCGCGCTCTTTGAGGTCGGCCATCTCTCTTCCCACTCCTGCAAAACGCTACCGGATCACGTGGACGGCATTCTTGCCGCAAATCTCGCGCAACCGCTCGACCAATTCCCGGTCCGGGTTGACCCGCAACTCCTTCCCCGTCTCCATCGTCGCCCGGTAGCCGTCGCCCTCCAGGTCAAAAGCTACCCGGCAACTTCCCGGCTTGCGCGCAAACAGAGCCCGCAGCAAATCCACACCGGCCATGCCCAGCGCGTCAGGATCCACCCGGACGCGAATGACGGTCGGCGCTGGCTCGGCGGCATCTTCAAGCGGCTTGGCATCGGAAACCATCACCCTCGTTCCCGCGTCCTCGATGCTCAACTTGCCTTTGATCAACAGCGCCGCATCCGCCTTGATGAAATGTTCGAGCCGGCTGTACGCTTCCGGGAAGACCAGTAGATCGACGATTCCCGTCATGTCCTCCAGCTCGACCATCGCCCAGCGGTCACCCTTCTTGCTGCGCATGATGCGAATGCCGCTGACCAAACCCGCCAACCGCACCTCTTCCCCGTGGTTCCCTTCTTCCAGGCTTTCCGCGCGCTTCACCGTCAGCTCCTCCAGCCGCGAGGCATATTTCGCCAGAGGATGGCCGGAAATGTAGAAGCCCAGCGTCTCCTTCTCGTAGGCAAGAAGTTTGTGTTCCGGCCACTCATCGACCTCGGGCATTCCCACCGGTCGCGACTGGCCCATTTCCCTTTCGATGTCGCCCAGAAGACCAAACGACCCTTGGCCGCTTTGCCGGTCTCGCTGCTTCTTCTGGGCTCTTTCGATAGCCCGATCAAGTCCGGCAAATAGCTCCGCGCGGTGGCCGCCGAGCGAATCTAGGGCTCCCGATTTCACCAAACTCTCGAGTACTCGTTTGTTCAGCAGCCGGAGCTCAATTTCTTCGCAGAACTGGAAGAGAGTCGTGAATTTCCCCAACCGCTGACGCGCTTCCAAAATGCCGCCCACCGTGTTCTCACCCACGTTGCGGATGGCTGCCAGCCCGAAGCGAATCGCCTCCCCTGCCGGCGTGAAGTTTGTGGAGGAACTGTTCACGTCCGGCGGCAATACCGTAATGTTCATCTCGCGGCACTCGTTGATGTACTTGACGATCTTCTCCGTCTTGCCCATTTCCGAGGTAAGCAGCGCCGCCATGAACTCGACCGGATAGTGCACCTTCAAATAGCCAGTCTGGTAGGCAAGCAGCGCATACGCCGCCGAATGAGATTTGGCAAAGCCGTATCCGGCAAATTGTTCCATCAGGTCAAAGATCTTCGAAGCTTTCTTTTCCGGAACCTTGTGCGACCGGCAGCCTGCCAGGAACCTCTCGCGTTGCGCCGCCATTTCCTCCGGCTTCTTTTTCCCCATCGCCCGGCGCAGTAAATCCGCATCGCCCAACGAAAAACCCGCCAGCCGGTTGGCAATTTGCATCACTTGTTCCTGATAGACAATCACCCCGTACGTCTCCGCCAGTATGTCTTCGAGCTCCGGCAAATCGTATTCGACCTTCTTTTCACCCTGTTTGCGCTGGATGAAGTAGTCAATCATCCCGCCCTGGATTGGCCCGGGGCGGTAAAGCGCGTTCAGCGCTGTCAGGTCCTCAATGCGTTGCGGCTCGTACCGGCGGAGGATTTCGCGCATCCCCGGTGATTCAAACTGGAAGATGCCGCTCGTGTTTGCTTCGGCGAACAGGCGGTAGGTTGCCGGGTCATCCAAAGGAATATTCTCAAGCTCGAGCTTCACGCCACGGTTGCCCTCAATGAGCTTCACCGCGTCGTCCAGCACGGTGAGCGTGGCCAACGCCAGAAAGTCCATCTTCAGCAGCCCCAGCCGTTCCAGCTCGTTCATGTCATACTGGGTGACAATTTCCTCGCGGTTGGTCTTGTAGAGCGGAACGATCTCGGTCAGCGGCTCAGGGGAGATGACAACTCCGGCCGCGTGCGTCGATGCGTGACGTACAAGCCCCTCTAGTTTTCGGGCAACCTCAATCAACTCCTTGACCCGGCCTTCCCGCTCCTGCGCCGCTTTCAAGGGCGGCGACTTTGCCAGCGCATCGTCAAGCGTAATGTTCAACTCGGCTGGCACCATTTTTGCCAGCCGGTCCGCCTCGGCATACGGCATTTCCATGACTCGAGCCGTGTCCTTGATGACTGCCTTGGCTGCCATGGTTCCGAACGTGATGATCTGGGCTACGTTGTCGCGGCCATATTTCTCCCGCACGTAGCGAATCACCTCATCCCGCCGGCGCATGCAGAAATCAATGTCAATATCCGGCAGCGACACCCGCTCCGGATTCAGAAAACGCTCAAACAGCAAACCGTATTGCAGCGGATCAATGTTCGTAATCCCGAGAGAATAGCTTGCCAGCGACCCGGCCGCCGATCCTCGTCCCGGCCCCACCGGAATCTCCTGGGTGCGGGCGTAGGCAATGAAATCGGACACGATCAGAAAGTAGCCGGCAAAGCGCATCTTCTGGATCATCTGGATTTCGCGGCTGAGGCGTGCCTCGTATTCGGCCAGCTTGTGCCGCAGCAAGCCTTTCTGGGCCGCCGCCTCCAGCCGCGGTACCCGTGCGGCGAATCCCTCGCGCACCATCTTTTCAAAATAGCTGTCGGGCGAGTGCCCCTCGGGCACGTCAAAGTGCGGAAAGGGATTCCGGATTCGTTCGAGCTTCACGTGACACCGCTCCGCAACCTCGACCGTCCGGTCGAGCACTTCGGGAATTTCCCCGAACGGCTTCATCATTTCTTCGCGTGTCTTGAAATAGAACTCCTCGGTAGCAAATTTCATGCGGGAGGGATCGCTGAGCGTCTTGCCGGTCTGGATACAGACCAGCACGTCCTGCGCCCGGGCGTCTTCGCGGTGGAGGTAGTGGCAGTCATTCGTCGCCACCAGCGTAATCCCTGTCTCGCGCGACAGCCGGACCAGCTCCGGATTGATCCGCTGCTCGGTGTCAACCCCCTGGTCTTGGATTTCCAGATAGAAATTCCCTTTGCCGAAAATCTCCTGAAACTCGTAGGCAGCGCTTTTGGCCGCCTTGTAATTGCCTTCGGCCAGCGCTGAAGCCACTTCGCCGCGCAGGCACCCCGACGTAGCAATCAACCCGCGGCTGTGCTGGCGCAGCAGCTCCTTGTCGATGCGCGGCTTGTAGTAAAACCCTTCGAGGAAGCCCGCCGACACGAGCTTGATCAGGTTGCGATAGCCCTCGTTCGATTCGCAAAGGATCAAAAGGTGGTGAGCCCGCTCGCCGTCCTGGCTGCTCGTGCGGTCAAACCGTGAGGCCCTGGCAACATAGACCTCGCACCCGATGATGGGTTTGATCCCTTTGGTGACTGCCTCATGGTAAAAGCGCGATGCGGCAAAAAGATTCCCGTGGTCGGTCACCGCCACCGCCGGCATCTTCAGCCGGACGGCGTGTTCCACCAGCGCCGAGATTTCGCAAGCGCCGTCGAGAAGGCTGTAATCGGTGTGAAGATGGAGATGAACAAAATTCGAGTGCCGCATTTCCGTCATTGTAGCAGAAGCGAGTTGAGGCGACAAAAATTACCGGGGATGATTCCAAACCCACCCGGCATCTTTTTCCCTTCCATCGCTCTGCTCCCTTCGCCGTTGCCCGTCGCTCGCCAGCAAGCGAAATCCCGTGCCAGCCCGATTTCATCGAGCCTCGGCCAAGATAAGCCTGATTCCAACGGGGACAGAAAGCACGTAGCCATGGCAACGCCCGGCAAAAGCGGGTAAGGATCAGTGGCGCTTCTTGGATTCTTGCCTCTGTTTTCCCCGCCTTGTCTGCTTCGCCCGATGTCGAATCGTGGATCCCAGACTCTTGGCGGGCAATCTCGGCCGTGCCCTGGGACGCCGAGCTCTGGGTTTGTGGGCGGCCGACTTCGTCGGTGACCGAACGGGCGCGGCTGGCTTCGGCTTGGGCTCTGCTCGCGTAGCGGGTGCCGCTTCCGGCCTTGCCCGCGGCTCGCCTGCCGGACTGCCAGGGACAGGCATGTGCGCCGATGGCGCGGCGAGGGTACGCGCGGCTTTGGCGCCGGCTGCCTTTTGAGCGACCGCCCTCGTTTTCAGCTTCGCCTTTTCCTTTTCTTTTGGCGGCCGTTTCCGTGCCTTCTTCGGCTCTGGCACGCCGGCGATCTTGCGGAGCAATTTGCTTTGCTCGTTCTTGCTTCGCTTCTTCGTCTCGAGCGCCTGGAAAAAGAATTCCTTCAGAATCTGGTCGAATCTTGGCCCGCGCGGAATGCCGTAGCCCTCAAGCTCGACGACGGGTAGCTCTCTCTGAAACAATCGATGCTTCAAGAGGTGGTTTCGGATCTTGCTCTGAACCTTGACTTGTCCAAACTCGCACAAGACAAAGGTTAACAAGCCGATAGGAACCGTTTCGAGATATTGGTAGCAGGGCCGCAACTGCGAAGTTTTTGGCCCCAGCAGCATCTTGGCCACCCGCTGCGCCTCGCCTTCCAGATCGAAAAGCTCCGCGACTTCGGCCGCCCGCAGCCCAAAGTTGCCCACCGCGGTGGAACGCTCGCGTCCCTTGAGCCGTCTGAGCACGTAGTGCATGACCGCCACAAAAAGATTGCCCCGCCAGCCATAGTCGGCAAGCAGGTCGCGCATCTTGATGAGTTGCGCCAAGCCGGAATAGTCGGGATGCCGCCGCGCCAGGTTCGGGTGGATCACGCTGATGACCCCGCGCTCCTCCCACTTCTTCAGCACACCAATCGGCTTGGCCTCCCTGGCCAGTTCTTTCATCTCGCGACCCAGTCCCGCTCCCGAAATCGTCCCGTACAATTTCCTCTCGATGGCGATATCCAGCAACCCGCTGGTTCGCTCATCGGGCTTGAATCCCAATCGCGAACTGAACCGGATAATCCGCAGGATGCGCAACGGGTCATTGGTAAAGCTGTGGGTCGTCAGGGTACGGATTTCCCGCTTTTCGATGTCAGCCAAGCCGTTGGCCGGGTCAAGCAGCAACCCGCGCGAAGCCGGGTTAAGCGACAGGGCGATGGCATTCACCGAGAAATCTCGCCGGCGCAAATCATCAAAGATGCTTCCGGGGCGAATTTCGGGCTTGTCGCCCGGCCGCGGAAATATCTCGCTGCGCGCTGACGATATCTCGGCCAAAACACCGCTGCGAAAGACAACTTCAGCCGAGCGCAGATTCTCGTCAATCTCCACGCTCTCCGTTTCTTCCGGCTCCAATTCCTTGACAATGCGCAGCGCGTTTCCCTCGACCGCGAAATCCAGGTCTCGGATCGGCTGGCCGCAAATCAAGTCGCGGATAGCCCCCCCAACCAGATAGATGTTGACCTCCATCTGTTGCGCAAGGCCCTGCAAGCGCGAGACGACCCGGCGCTGGTCGGGCGTGAGCCGGCTCTCCAAAAGAAAGACGTAATCCGGCATTGCTCTCCTTCAGCGTGAATCCTTCCCGCCGCGGCCGGAATCCCTCATGTTGAATCCTTCGGGATCCATCCTTCCTCGGGCGGGCAGGCAATGAACATGTCTCCGCATCTAGATGAACTTCAGGCGCGCGGATGGTGCGCCCGATAAACTTCCTTGAGACGGTCTTTCATCACGTGCGTATAAATTTGGGTCGTCGAAATGTCGGCGTGGCCGAGCATCAATTGCACCGACCGCAGGTCCGCGCCGCGCTCGAGCAGATGGGTCGCAAAACTATGCCGCAGCTTGTGCGGCGCGAGCGGGCCGCGAATTCCCGCTCGCCGTCCGTGGGCTGCCAGAATTTTCCACAATCCGACGCGGCTTATCCTGCGGCCAAAGCGGTTCACGAAAAGAAAAGGGGTCGCGCGTTGCCGGTTCTCGCGCCCTGTACCGGGCGCCATCCGACGCCGCAGGAGCTTCGGCCGGCCCCGGCGCAAGTACCTCTCGAGCGCAGCAAGCGCCGCCTTCCCCACAGGCACTAGCCGTTCTTTGTCTCCCTTCCCCAGGCAACGCACATAACCCATGTCGGCTTGCAGGTCAGCGGTCTTGATCCCCGTCAATTCGCTCACCCGCATCCCGGTAGAATAGAGCAGCTCCAACATCGCCTTGTCGCGTAAGCCCAGCGGTGTTCGTTCCGTCGGTGCCGCCAGGAGTTTCTCCACCTCTTCCATAGCCAACGCCTTGGGCAGGGTCCGCCAGGTTTTCGGTGATTCTACATGGCGAGTGGGATCCTCGGCGATATACTCTTCCCTTCGCAAGAATCCGAAGAAGTTTCTTAACGCGCTCAAATGGCGCGCCACCGAGCGCGAGTCCAGCTTCTGTTGGTAGAGCCAGCCCAGAAAGTCCAGGACATCGCCGCGGGTCACCTTCTTGAAGGGCAACTTGCGCTCTTGAGCGTAGCGGGCAAATTTCAGCAGGTCGCGCCGGTAGGCCTGGACGCTGTTTTCCGCCAGCCCCCGCTCTACCCTTGCATGATTAAGAAACCATTGGACTTGTGCTTCCACCTTGGGTCTTTACCCTTGGCTTCCCAGGGACTGCCCGGATTCATCCCGGCCTATATGTCGGGCTCAAGGCCCGACACTCCCTTAAGAACGCTACTAGCTCTCCATGCCCCGCCCGGCCGCGTCCCGCCTCAAAGCAATACCGTAAACATCATGCAGCTCTTCACAGCGGAGCATCCACGCCAGGGCCAGGTAAAAGCCGGTCGCAGCACCGATAATAAACACAAAAATCCCGATCCGGTGCCACAGCCTCACAAATTGCTCAAAGTGTAACACCCGGAGCATCGCCCAGCAAAAGATCCCCATGGCCGCCGAGCACAACCCAATCTTGGCGATCGAGGACAGCATGGGTCGCTCGGCAAATTCACCGAAACGCCGCCGAAAAACCCATAGCAGGATCAAACAATTGAAGTAAGCCGCCAGAGCCGTGGCGAACGCCGGGCCACCGTTCCTGAAAAAGTCAAAAAACAGCCGGTAGAACAGCCCATTGAACAGAAGATTGACCACCACCGCTGACGCTGCAACCGCAACCGGCGTCTTTGTGTCCTTGGTCGAATAGAACGCCGGCACCACCAACTTTACAGCGGCGAATGCCGGGAGCCCAGTGGCGTAAAAAAAGAGCGCCCAGGAAGTAAGCGCGGTGGATTCCGCAGTGAATCGCCCGTGCTGGAAGAGCACCTCGATAATCGGTCGCGCCAGAACCATCATCCCTACCGTGGCGGGAATGGTGATGAAGGAGACAATCCTCAGGCTGAAAGCCAGCGTATGCTTCAGCCCGGTGACGTCTCGCTCCGCCGCTTGCCGCGACATGATCGGCAGAATCGCGGTAGCCACGGCAATCGCATAACCCCCCAGGACTAACTCCGTTACCCGGTCGGCAAAGTTCAACGATGCCAGGCTACCCTCCGGCATCTTCGCCGCCGTCGCAAAAACCCTGTCCACGAGAAAATTGATTTGATACACCCCGATACCGAAGAACCCCGGAACCATCAGCTTGCCCACCGCTCGAATCCCGGGATGAGAAAAAGACACGCCGAAATCGAAGGTCATTCCCCGCTCGCGCAGTTGCGGCATCTGAATCAGAAACTGAAGGGCTCCGCCAAGCAAGACTCCGAGCGACAGGGCCACTCCCGGCTCAGGGAAGTACCGGAGAAAGAAAGGGAACGAAGCGGCGATGATCGCCAGATTGAGCAGAATGGGCGTGGCGGCGGGTAAGCCGAACACGTGAAAGCTATTCAGGATGGCCATGGACAACGCCGCCAACCCGATGAAAAACAGATAGGGGAAGATGATTCGATTCAGATGGACGGCCAGTTCCCACTCTGTTGTCGT
The DNA here is from genome assembly GCA_036514995.1 of Candidatus Acidiferrales bacterium. Lineage (NCBI taxonomy): Bacteria > Pseudomonadati > Acidobacteriota > Terriglobia > Candidatus Acidiferrales > Candidatus Acidiferrales bacterium. The sequence goes on along the minus strand of DATBWB010000062.1, from coordinate 41,152 downwards.
TGCCGAAAACATCGTCAGCACCCGCACCAGATAGGGCGAAAAGACAATCCCGAGGGCCGTCATCACCGCCAACACCATCGCCAGCGTCCAAAAGAGACGGTTGGCAAACTCCCAGACCTCCTTTTTTGACTTTGCGGTGAGGTACTGAGTGAAGATGGGAATGAACGAAGCGGTCAGCGATCCCTCGCCCACCAACCGCCGGAAAAGGTTGGGGATGCCGTAGGCGAGATAGTAGGAGTCCGCCGACAGTGTGGTTCCCAGGACAAAGGCGATGCGCTGCTCCCGGATGTAGCCGAGAATGCGACTGATGATGGTGATGAAGGTGATGACGCCAGCGGACCTGAGGATCTGTCTTTTTTCCGTCAAATCGCCTTCCGCCTCAGTCCCGCCGTGGCGGGATCATTCCTGCGCGAAGCGAGCGCATCTTAGCATAAGCCCCAAAGCGGGCAAAGTGCCGCCCCTCTTGGCATTGCCGCCGGGTCAATCGAACATGAGCGCCATCTTCCACCCAAGCTGTCATCCTGAGCGGAGCGAAGGATCTGCTTGTTCGGACTCCTCTTCGCTCCGGCCCTTTTGCCGGCACTGGTCACGGGCCGCCGGTCGCTGGGCACTGCCTTGCCCTGAGCAGCGCAGCCGAAGGGTCGCCGGCCCTGGCCACTGGTCGCTCGCCAACGGCCTCCCGGACACCTTTATGCGCCTCTGGCCTCATTGCCGGAGACGAGCAGCCCTGGGAGGAACGACCGCATAGTCAATCAGCGTCCGAGTTTGCTACTCTTGCCTGGCAGTTTTTGAATCTCGACCATGTGAGGCAGTGCCATGAAATTGGCGGAACTGGCTCGTAAGCTGGACTGTCAGCTCGAAGGTGACGGCGACCTTGAAATCACCGGCGTTGCGGGAATTGACCGGGCGCAACCGGGTGAGATTACCTTCCTCACCAACCCGCGGTACAAACCGTGGCTCAAACAAACACGCGCTTCGGCGATCATTGTCGCGCGCGAGGCCGAGCCGCCCGGGTTGCCCTGTCTTCGCTCGGACAATCCCTATCTCGCTTTTGCTCGGGCGGTGGAATTGTTCTACCAGCTGCCCCGTCCCGCTCCCGGCATCCACCCCACTGCGGTCATTGCCAAATCGGCTCAGATTGGCCCGAATGCCAGCATCGGTCCCTATTGTTTTGTGGACGAAGAGGTCACCATCGGAAAGAACGCTGTGCTACACAGCTTCGTCGCGATCTACCGGGGCGCCAAGATGGGCGATGACTTTTTCGCGCATTCGCATGCCGTCGTGCGTGAATTCTGCCGAATCGGCCATCGCGTCACGCTCCAGAACGGCGCCATGGTCGGGCCGGATGGCTTTGGCTTTGCCCGCCGCGCCGATGCGAGCTACCACAAAATTGTTCAGGCGGGCACCACCGTCATTGAGGATGACGTTGAGATTCAGGCGAACGCTTGCATTGACCGCGCCACCGTCGGCGAAACCCGGATCCGTCGCGGCTCCAAGATTGACAATCTCGTCCAGGTCGGCCATGCCTCCACGGTGGGGGAAGACACCCTGCTTTGTGCCCAGGCCGGCTTGGCGGGCAGCACCCACATCGGCAATCGCGTCATCCTCGCCGGCCAGGTCGGCTGCGCCGGACATTTGACCGTCGGCGACGGCGCCATCGCCACCGCTCAGACCGGCATTCCCAACGATGTGCCGGCCGGCCAAATCGTCTCCGGCTATCCAGCCATGGAAAACAAACTCTGGCGCAAATGTGCTGCCGTTTACGCCCGCTTGCCTGAGCTCCAAAAAACCGTCCGGGAATTAAAGGAAAAATGGATGGGACAGAACTGAAAACAGCACTCTTCTGCTGGTTCTATTTTCTATGTTCTATTTTCTATTTTCTATCTCAGATCGTTGCTCCCTCTTCCGCCATTCCTTGAGAGGCGCCGCGAAGCTCAAGCGGTAAAGCGGAGGCGATGATCTCTCGAACCTTTTGCGCCAGAACATCCCGGTCCTCGATCCCGTAGCCGGTCGTCTCCACCGGCCGATGGAATGTAATTCGAACCACTCCCGGCCGCAACGCCATCTCGCCTTTCGCCATACATCTTTCCGCCCCTTCAATCGTGACCGGCACAATGGGCACGCCGGCCTTGATGGCCAGCACAAATGGCCCCTTCTTGAACACACCCAGCACCCCGCCATGGCTGCGGGTTCCTTCCGGGTAAATGAGATACGGAAGCCCCGATTTCAACCCATCGACGGCTCGCTCGGCGCTGGCGATCGCTGCCTCGCGATTGCTACGGTCCAGGGGAATGAATCCGGCCATGCGCATGGCAATATTCAGGATCGGAATGCGGAAAAATTCTTTTTTTCCGAGGATGGCAACTCGCGGCAGCAACGGTACGAGTGCTGGCGGGTCCACGTTGCTCGTATGGTTCGGCATGAAAACGCAAGCCCGACCGCGCAAAACGTTTTCTTCACCGAACACCTCAATGCGGATGCGCGCCAGCCACAACCCTGCCCGCGCCCCGGCCAGACTGACGGCGTACAACGCTTCGATCGATCCGACCACGAGTGAATAGAGGATCATGGGCGGCCCAAGGATGAGCAAGTACAGCATGAGAAATCCGGTGACTAAAATCCCACGTAGCTGATTCAAGGCTCAGTAATCCCCTTCAAAAGTCCCTCCCGGATGCGCTGCTCGAGGAGGCTGGCAACCGGCTTTTCAAAAACCTCAAATTCCTCAACGCTTCGGATTGCGAGCCGAAAACGGCACGTATGCTCGGTGTCTCCTCGCTTCACGCGCAGCCGGACGCGCTCTCCGGGTCTTCGGCTTCGCACCGCCCGTGCAATGTCCCGCGGCAGACTCTTCTCGTCGAGAGCAATCAACTCGTCTCCAGCCTGCACCCCGGCCTGCGCAGCCGGCGAATCCGCTGTGATGTCCGTCACGTAGTGTTTTCCACCACGCCGATAAGTGTCAAAGCCGAGCCAGGACGCTTCTCGCTTCTCCAATCGAAGGGCCAGCCCGGCGTAACCGAGATATGTTCCATAGGGCAGTTCATCCGTGCCGGCAACGTAGCGGGCAAAGAATTCTCGGAAACTCGTGCCCCCTATCGCTTCGCATGCCGTCTCGATGTCACGCTGATCGTCGTAAAACTTGCTCTGGATCGCATAATGCTGATAGAGCTGCCTCATCAGATCATCGAGGCTTCGGCGATTGCCCGTGGCACGACGAATGCCCAGGTCGAGGAGTATTCCAAGAAGCTCGCCCTTGTTGTAATAAGAGATGCTGAATTCCGGTCGCGCATAGTGGGGATATTTTTCGAGCCACGCATCCAGCGAGGCTTCTTCCGCGCTCCTCCAGGCGCGAGCAGGGCGCGATTGAAGAACCTCCATCTGTCGCGCCAGTTCCGAGTAGAAGTGCTCCCGGCTGTACAACCCCGTGCGCACCAGCGTCAAATCGGCATAGGTGCTTGTCACGCCCTCGGCGAACCAGAGCGCTCGGCTGTACTGCTCTTGCGTGTAGTCCACCGGCTCGAGCGATTGCGGCCGTATGCGCTTCACATTCCAGAGGTGAAAGAATTCATGGGCGGTGACAGGCGCAAGTGAGCCGGGGTCGTTCTTGATGTCGTCGGCGCGTAGGAAAATTGCCGTCGAGTTCTTGTGCTCCATTCCCCCGCCCGACTCAGGCAAAAAGTGGTAGAGGAAGAGGTACTCGGCAAAGGGAACTCCGCCCATCAGCTTGGTTTGGTAGGCGACGATTCGCTCGATGGTCGTTTTGATTTGATCCAGCCGATAGACGGCGGGATCCCCATCGATCACGATCCGGTACCGGGCTGAGCCGACCAGCACCACCGTCTCCTCGAAATCGCCGATTTCCACCGGAGCGTCCGCAAGCTCGTCGTAGTTTGGGGCGACGTACCGCTTGGTGCTGTCGTCCCAACGCAGGGTGGTGGCAATCCGCCAACTTTCGGGAACGTCGGCGAACCCAAGCGTGGCTGGTTCGCCTTTCCGGCCCACCACATAGCAAAGCACCGATGCCAGATTCAGGAAGGCATGACGGGAGTTGAGCTGCGAGCTGTAGGCATCGGGTTGATCCCAGTAGATGTCGTAGCGCACGGTTACGGAAGTTCCGGAGGTGATGACGCGCCACGTCTGCTTGTCAAGCTTGCGCACCGGAAGCGGCTGGGCGGCGCTGTCCGTGGCGCGAAGCGCAACGATGTATTGGGCAAAGTCCCGCACCCGATAGAGCGCGTTCCAGGCGGGCATTTGAACCGTCAGCTCCGGGCCAGCTTCAGCTACTCGCATCTCTACGTGGAAAAAATGTTTGTCCGGCTCACGGAGCGAGATGCGATATTCGATCGGGGAACCTTGGCCGCCTGAGGGCTGGCTGGCCAGCGCGACGCCGGCCAGCGGGAGGCATAACCAGCCAAGCAGCACGGCGATATGGTTTTTACCTGGCATTCTCATCGTCTGGGGGTATCCTTCAGGCCTTTCGCTCGCGCAACCTTTCCAGGATCCGATCAGGAAGATTTTCAAATCCTCCGTTCGAAAGCGCTACGACAACATCTCCGCGGCGAGCCTCGGTTGCTACACGCCGAACGATCGTTTCCACGTCCGGCATGGCTGCCGCCGTCTTACCTTGCTTCACCAGAGCTACGGCCACACTCTCAGGCGAAAGGCGCTCCGCGTCACTCAGCAGGTGGGGGCGATTCACCGGCGCAATCAAAATACAATCGGCGAGGCTGAGCGCTTCCGGCAAGACAGACTCGAAGACCCTCCGGCGCAGCGTGTTCGAGCGAGGCTCGAAGAGCGCCCAAATCCGCCGGCCAGGATACTTCGCCGTGATCCCCTCGAGTGTCGCTCGAATGGCGGTCGGATGATGGGCGAAATCATCTATGACGGTGACTCCGGCCACTTCACCCTTCACCTCCATCCGCCGGCGCACGCTGCGAAACGTGCGAACCGCCTCCTCGATCACTTCCCTTTCTATTCCGGATTCGACGCCAGCCGCCGTAGCCGCCAGGACGTTCAGCGCGTTGCATTCTCCTGAAAGCGATGTCTCACACCGGACGCGGCCACCCTTATCGTTCTCCGCGTCGAAGCTCATGCCCCCGGGCGAATGCTTGAGCCCCTGTACCACCCACCGGGATCCACTGGACTTCTTCAGGCCATACGCTATGACCGGACAAAATGCCTTGGCCGTGCACTCGCGCACCGCTTCCCCCTCCCCCCAGGCAACAATCCATCCCCGGCTCGGTACCAGGTTCACCAGTCGTTTGAAGGCGAGCTTGACTGCATCCAGGTCGGCATAGATGTCGGCGTGGTCATATTCGACCGACGTCAAAATCACGCCATCCGGTCGGTAATGGAAGAACTTGGCGGACTTGTCGAAATAGGCCGAGTCGTACTCGTCCCCCTCGATGATGAAATCGGGCCCTCCGCCCAGCCCGTAGCTCGAACCAACATTTTCCCCGATGCCACCGATCAAGAAATTCGGTTTGCGGCCTCCAACCTGAAAAATCCAGGCGAGCAGCGCGGCAGTCGTAGTCTTGCCGTGCGTGCCGGCCACGACGAGCGACTGTTTCCCCGCAAGAAAGTGCTCGGCCACCACCTGCGGCAAGGAACGATAAGCAATCCGTTCGTCCAGCACGTATTCCAGCTCGACGTTCCCGCGCGAGATGGCATTGCCGACCACGACGAGGTCCGGTCGGGGCCGCAAATTCTCTGGTGAAAACCCGGTGGCGTAGTGAATTTGAAGCCGGTCGAGAAAATCGGACATGGGCGGATAGGTCCCGGAGTCAGAGCCGGTGACCTCGAAGCCCCGGTCGCGGAGCATTCCCGCCAACGATGCCATCGCTGCTCCGCAGATCCCGATGAGGTGAATGTGCCGGACCGCCTCCATCGGTCAGCGCACCGCCGGCTCAAGGATTTCGAGTTTCATTTCGTCCGTCACCGTGAGCCGTGCCGGCACCCCCAGGGGCAAGGTGAGTTGCGGCCCATCTACATGGCCAGCGGGAAGGCCGAACCCGACCGGGACGGAAAAATCGTGGAAAAATCTTCGCAAGACATCGAGCAGATTGTACTTTTGCCCGGGGGGATTGCAGTCCGGCATCTTTCCGAAAACGATGCCACGCACGTCCCGAAATTTTCCCGCCGCCCGCAACTGCAGGAGCATCCGGTCAACTTGGTAGGGCTTCACCCCCGTGTCTTCCATAAACAGGATGGCCCCGCTCGTTTCAATCTCGCACGCCGTTCCGATGCCGGCCGCCAGCAAGGAGAGGCACCCACCTTCCAGAATTCCCTGGGCCTCTCCCGGCCGAATCATTTCTCCCTCCCAGGGCAGCGTCCATCCGGAGCGATTCTGCATGACCGCCAGCTCGAACGATGCCCGGTTATAGCCCCGGTCGCCCTCGGAAAATCCGCTTGCCACCATAGGCCCTTGAAACACCACCCAGTTCAACTCGCGCCGGAAAAATTGTTGCAGCATCGTGATGTCACTGTAACCCATGAATACCTTCGGATGTGGCCTGAGAAATTCCAGGTTCAACGTCGGCGGCAAATAGCCGGCCCCGTATCCACCGCGCACGCAAAGCACTCCCCCAACAGCCGAGTTCGCAAACATCTCCATGATTTCCTTGCTGCGGCGTTCGACCGGCCCGGCGAAAAACAGATCTTGGGCGAGGAGGTCAACGCGCCGCTGTGTGCGGAAGCCAAGCTTGCGCAGCTCACCCTCCCCGCGCTCGACCAGCTCCGGTTCCGCCGAGCTCGCCGGCGCGACGATTCCGATCAAATCATTAACCTTTAACGCAGCAGGCTTGACGGCGACACTCATCTGGGTTAGAGAAAGAGGCTGGGGAGTGCGTCTCTACTGCCAATCGGCGCTTGAGTATAGCAGCTATGTCCCACAATACAATCTCTTGGCCTATGTTCAAAGCTGATCTCCATTGCCACAGCTATTTCTCCGGACGCGCCAAACACATGCGGCTCATCGGCGCCCGCGATTGCTATTCGCCCCCGCGCGACGTCTATCTCACCGCCAGGCGGCGCGGGATGAACCTGGTTACCATCACCGACCATGATTCGATTGATGGCTGTCGGCAGCTCCTGGATGAGATGGGGAATCTACCCGACTTTGTCATCGGCGAAGAGGTTACGACGTTTGTCCCCGAATTCGGCGATTCCATCCATATCGCTGTCTATGGAATCACCGAGGCCCACCACAGCGACCTTCAACACCTGGCCGGCAACGCTTCCGAGCTGGTCGCCTATTTACGACAGCATCAGATCCTTTTCGCCCTGAACCATTTTTTCCACGATTTTCGCCACCACCGTCGCCTGGGCGAATATCTTCATACCATGGCCCATCTGTTCGGCGTGGTCGAGGTTCAGAATGGCGCCATGCAGGCCGAGCACAACGAGATGGTCACCGAAGTCCTCGAATTCTTGAGCCAACAGGGAAAGAAATTTTCGTGTATTGCCGGGAGCGATGCGCACACCCTCCGCCGCATCGGCACGACCTATACCGCTAGCTTTGCTCGCACCAGGGAAGAGTTTCTGGGCGATATCCGCAACGGCCGGACCTTCGTGCGCGGCAGGCACGCTACCCACCTCGCTATCGCTCTCGACATTTACGGAGTCGTTCTCCGCTACTACCCCAACGTGCTGACCAATCGGAAAGAATTCGGCTTTTGGGAACGCCTCAAGAACATCGCCCTTAGCCTGGGCTGCTCGCCCTTTCTGTTCATTCCCTATGTCATCGCCCTCAAGCACGCCCGCCGTGAAAGGCAACACCTCGCTCATCTTCGCCAAGCTCTTTCCAGACTCTATCCCGGTGAGCGGACTTCCCCGGCCACCTAGCTGCGTGCTCAAAATCCCGCCGCCATTGCCTTGCCCCAATATATCGGGGCCAAAGCTTCAGGACGCCGGATGGAACTGGCCTCCCGCAGCGTGGGGTGGGCGTTGTTGCCTGAACTCGGCCCCGGCAAGGCAAGTTCACTCGCTGCTCTCCAACTGAATTAACGACACTCAAAATCTCGTGTCTGCGGGAATCCTGGGAGGGCTCTTCAGCGGCCTTGTTCCAGCAGGCGAAAGCGCTTGACATGCTCCTTCAGGATGCAACGGTCCATTACGACATTCAGGCCGGCTTTGCGAGCGGCCTCCCCTGCTTCTTCATGAAGGACTCCCTCTTGCATCCACACCGTCTTCGCGCCGATCGCTATCGCTGAAGCGACAACCGGCGGAACCTCGTCGGAGCGGCGGAAGACGTTCACGATGTCCACTTTCATCGGAACATCCTCCAACCGATGATAGGATTTCTCGCCGAGAACTTCCTTTTCGTTCGGGTTGACCGGAATAATCCGGTAGCCGACCGATTGCATGTAGCGGCTCACGCCAAAGCTGGGCCGGTAAGCTTTGGCGGACAGGCCCACGACAGCGATGACCTTGCTGTTTTTGAGAATTTCTCCGATTCGATCGTCCATCCTCTAACCCATCTTGAAGGGAAAGGCGTATGCATTCACACGAAGGTGGATCTTACTTTTTCGAAGGCCTTCAAGAATATTTCATTTTCCTCCTGGGTGCCAACCGTGACGCGTATGGCAGTGGGAAAACCCATGAACGCCATGGGGCGCACGATGACCCCTTTGCGCTTGAGAAGTTCAAAGACCTCGTCCCCGTCGCACCCCACGTCCACCAAGACAAAATTCGTAACCGATGGGACAAACTTCACGCCCATCCGCGTCAGACCGTCGCCAAGAAACTTCAGTCCGCGGTTGTTCGACTCCACCGACCGCCGAATGTGATCCCCATCGTCCAACGCAGCGAGCGCGGCAGCCTGCGCAATGGCCGAGGTGTTGAATGGCGAGCGGATGCGATTCAGGTAGCCGAGCAGCTCAGGCCGGCCAATGCCATAACCAATCCGCAAACCAGCCAGCCCGTGGGCCTTCGAGAACGTGCGCAAGACCAGCAGATTCCTGCCCTCTCGCACGTAGCCAAGCGAACGCGAATAGTCCGCACGCTGTACGTAGTCGAAGTACGCCTCGTCAAGCACCACGACCACGTGCTCCGGCACCCGCTGGAAGAACCGGTCAAACTCCGTTGCCGTGAACATGGTGCCGGTTGGATTGTTCGGATTGGCCAGGAAAATGGCTTTGGTGCGCTCCCCAATCCCCCCCGAGATTGCCTCCAGGTCATACGCTGAGTTCTTGAGTGGAACGCGCACCAACTGCGCGCCCACCTCCTGTGCGGCAATGTAGTACATGGCGAACGACCCGTCCGAGGTCAGCACTTCATCCTCGCGCGCAACAAAGGTCCGCGCCACCAGCTCAATCAATTCGGTCGAGCCGGCGCCGAGAATGATTTCGTCCATGGATACGCCCAGCCGGGCGGCCAGCTTTTCGCGCAGATAGTAGCCGCTGCCGTCCGGGTAGCGATTCGCCAGAGGAAGAAATTGCATAATGGCATTCACCGCTTTGGGCGAAGGGCCCAGCGGGTTTTCGTTCGAGGCCAGCTTGATGGCCTTGACTTTCAGCTCGCGCTCGATTTCTTCTACCGGTTTCCCCGGCACGTACGGTCGCAGCTTGGTGATGTAAGTAGGAATCAGATCAATGAGCGTGCGCTTCATGGAATTGCGCCGGAATGACTGCATCTCTCCTTTGTTCAGAGTGAGCTAGGTCAAAATCTTTTGCTTTGCCCGAGCTGTTTCCCGCCGCCTACTCGGTTTTTCCTGCCGGCCCTGCGGCTGCCGTCGAGGCCTGTTCCCCGATGGAACCAGTTGGCTCAACCGCCGCTGGCGATTCAGGCGGCTGTCCCTCGCTGCCCAAAGCGCTCTTCGCCAGCTCTTCAAATTCCTCGAGGCTCGGCAGCTCGCTCACATCTTTGAGGCCAAAGCGAACCAGGAAATCCCTGGAGGTGCGATACAAAATCGGCCGGCCGATGCAGTGCTTGCGGCCAGCGGTCGTGACCAGCTTCTTTTCAAGAAGCGTATGGATCACTCCGCTCGTGTTTACCCCCCGGATTTCCTGGATTTCCGGGAGCGTGACCGGTTGCTTGTAAGCTACGACGGCGAGCGTTTCCAGCGCTGGCAGCGAAAGGCGCAATGGCGCCTGCAGACTCTTGATGAATTGTCGCAGAACCTCGTGGTGCTCCGGCTTGGTCGAGAGGCGATATCCGCCGGCAACCTCGCGGATTTCAATCCCTCGGTCGGGCGCCGCGCTGGCCGCAATCAACTCGTCCATGGCCGCCCGAATTTCACGGCGATCTTGTTCGGGCAAGACTCTTACGATCTGGTCGATCGTGACAGGGTCCTCCGTCACATAGATAATCGCCTCCAGGATTGCCTTCATCTCTTCTCGCGTCATAGCGCCTACTGGTAGGACTGTTCAATGGACGGCATGAGCCGCCCCTCTTCGCTGAAGACCCTGTCAAACATCCGATGCTTGCGTAGAAAGATGTCGCTAAAACTTTTCGGCTGCGTCAACACGACCGCTTGCAGCCGCACCAGCTCCAACACCGCCAAAAAGGCCACAATCATCCCCTGGCGGCTCCGGCAGGATGAAAAAAACTGGGTCAGCGAAACCGGCTCTGTGGCAGCCAACAACCGCCGCCGCAGCGCTTCGATCATCTGCGTGACCGTGACCTGCTCTCCCGCTATACCCAGCGTCGGCGGCTCTTTGACCCGTTCCAATACTTCTCGGAACACCCGCACCAGGTCAAAGAGCGACACCGCAATCTCGCCCTGCTCCTCTTCAACCTCATATAGAGACAGATCCGGCTTGGACCAGACGTGCGCCTCGATCTGCTGTTTTTGGTGGAGCATCTGGGCCGCCTGCTTGAATTTCTCATGCTCCAGCAGCCGGTGCACGAGCTCCGTCCGTGGGTCGATCTGCCCCTCCGGACCCGCCAGCGGGTCGGGCGGCAGCAACATTCTGGACTTGATGTAGATGAGCGTGGCTGCCGTCAGGACAAACTCGCCGGCGATGTCTATGTTCAGTTGCTCGAGCCGGTGCAGGTAGTCGAGATACTGCGCGGTAATCTTCGCTATCGGAATGTCGTAGATGTCGATTTCCTGCTGGCGGATAAGGTCGAGCAAAAGATCGAGCGGACCCTCATAGATCGGAAGCTGCACTTTGTAGGCTGACGGTGTTCCCACGTGCCTCAATCCCCGGGAGCAACGGATGACTTTCTTGCTGGCTCCTGGCGAAAGACCAGCTTCATGGCCTCCCGGACATGCTCCATCGTCTTTCTCGCCACTCGTCGTGCTCGCTTGGAGCCCTCGACCAGAATGGCCCGGACATCGTCGGGCCGCTGCTCGTAGTTGCTCCGCCGCTCGCGGATCGGCTCCAAATTTCTGAGCAAATTGTCCGCCATTATTTTCTTGCAATCGATACAACCGATAGCGGCCGAACGGCACTCGCGGTCGATTTGCGCAATCGTGTCGGGCGGCGAATAGAGCTTGTGAAATCCATAGAACACCGGGCAAACATCCGGATTGCCCGGGTCGGTGCGACGAACCCGCGCCGGGTCCGTCACCATGGTCCGTATCTTTTCCCGAATGGAGCCCTCGTCTTCGCCGATGAAGATCGCGTTGTTATAACTCTTGCTCATTTTTCGGCCATCGGTTCCGGGCAGCCGTGGCGACCGGGTAAGCAAGGCTTCCGGCTCCACCAACACCGAAAACATTCGCCCATCAATCTTCTCCCGTTGAAAGACTTCCTGCCAATGGCCCGGCTCAAATCCGCGAAACCATTTGACAATTTCCGAGCGAATCATCGTGCGATCTTCGCCGCTGATCTCTGCCTTGCCGAGGGCGCGAAGGTTCAAAGCCTGCCCGGCATTTGCCAGTTCCACGATACGAAGCAGTTGTCTGCGCTTTCCCGCCCGCCACGCCCCTTCGGTGACCACCGGGAAGAAGCCGTTGAAACGCCGCACAATTTCCCGGGCGAGCTCAACATGAGGAACTTGATCTTCTCCGACGGGCACATAATTCGCCCCGTAGATCACGATGTCAGCCGCTTGCAGCAGCGGGTAGCCCAAAAACCCGTACATCCCGAGATCTTTCTCCTTCATCTGTTCGATCTGCTCTTTGTAAGTCGGCACTCGCTCGAGCCAGCTAAGCGGGGTCACCATGGAAAGGAGCAGGTGCAGCTCGGCATGTTCGGGCACTTCTGACTGTACAAAGAGTACGGAGCGCGCCGGGTCAAGGCCTGCTGCCAACCAGTCCGTGGCCACCTCAAGGCGGTTCTGGGCTACCTCCGACGTGTCGTCGTAATCCGTCGTCAGCGCATGCCAGTCGGCAATGAAGTAGTAGCATTCATACTGGTCCTGCAGCTTGACCCAATTCTCCAGCGCCCCAACAAGGTTGCCGAGGTGCAATTTCCCCGTCGGGCGCATTCCACTCAACACTCGCTTTTTGCGAGCCATGATTGGCTAGACCCCGCTCCCGCTCGCAGCCAGAAGGTCGCGGGCAATGATCATCCGCTGCACTTCGCTGGTGCCTTCGTAAATCGTGGTGACGCGGGCATCGCGGTACATTCGTTCCACGTCTGAATCACGCGAATATCCGGAACTACCCAGAATCTGTACAGCCTTGGCCGCGACACGGTTCGCCATCTCGGAAGCATAAAGCTTTGCTCGCGAAGCGTAAGCCCCGAGTCGCCCCCCGCCGAGGTCGCGCACGTGGGCCGCCTGGTAGGTCAGCATGCGCGCCGCCTGAATTTCCGTCTCCATGTCCGCCAGCATCCATTGAATCGCCTGGAACTCGGCAATGTTTTTGCCGAACGCTTTTCGCTGGCGGGCATGTTTCACCGCTTCTTCAAACGCTCCTTGAGCGATGCCCACGCACTGCGCCGCGATTCCTACGCGGCCTCCATCGAGCGCCTCCAGCGCGATCTTCAGTCCCTGGCCTTCGTCACCAAGACGATTTTCAACCGGAACCTGGCAATCAGCCAGAAGAATTTCAGCCGAGTGAGACATGCGCAAGCCCATTTTGTCTTCGTACCGGGCGATGCGGAAACCGGGAAAGTTAGGCTCCACCAGAAAAGCGCTGACGCCGCGAGCGCCTTGGCCGGGTCCGCTAACCGCCATGATGAGATAAACGCCGCTCACCCCGCCGTTCGTTACCCAGCTCTTTGTTCCGTTCAGGAAGTAGTCATCCCCGCGCCGCTCCGCGCGAGTTTGAATACCCGCTGAATCGGAGCCGGCCTGCGGTTCGGTCAAGCAGAAGGCGCCCAGCATCTCGCCCCGGGCGCAGGGCACCAGGTATTTCTTCTTCTGCGCTTCCGTGCCATGGCGAAAGATCGGCATGCACACAACCGAGGTGTTCACGCTCACCGTAACCGCCGTTGTCGCGCAAACGCGCGCCATCTCCTCCAGCGCAATGGCGTAGCTCAGCGAATCGCTCCCGCTCCCGCCGTACTCTTCCGGAACGAGCATGCCGAGAAATCCCATTTCGCCAAGCTTGCGAATCTGCTCGGCAGGAAATTGTTCGTCACGTTCCAGTTGTCGAAGGAGAGGGCGAAGCTCGGTTTCCATGAACTGGCGCACAGTATCGCGCACCAGTTTTTGATCTTCGGTGAGAGAAAAATCCATGTAATCAGTGATGAACGCACGCTTACGTCAACGGCGAATATTAGCACAAGGTCCTTGCAAAGGCCACTTGGTGGAAATGGATGGAAATGTTGTTCAACCTGCAACAGGCATTTGGCGTCTTCCCCTGATCCCGCCGGGTGGCCGCTAACAGTGCTGTGCGAAGAAAATCGCGCATCTTCGCAAGCCCACACCTTGCGCCTAACTTGTTGAGAGTGGAGCCCGATGCTATACTTTTCGTTTGTTGCGCCGCGCAGGAGAGCGAAATTGAGTTCCTTCTGGCTCTGGGTCGCGTTATTTCTCTATTCCCTGGGTTTGGTTCACTCCATCATTACCGTCGTCACTCGAAGACAAGTCATTTTCCGCGTGGCTTTGCTTGCTTTCTCGCTGGGCTTTGTGTTTCATCTGGTTTCGCTCGTCGAGCACGCTTTCCTGACCCATCGGTGGCCGGTGACGACGGTCGCCGAGGCCACTTCCCTGTTCGCGTTCATCATCACTGCCGGGTTTCTGCTCGTCTATGCCCTGACGGGCGTCAACTCGCTCAGCGTTCTTGTCTTCCCCATCGTATTCGTGATGACGCTGGCCGCCGCCACCAGCCAGCCGGCACTCGGGCCCATCGCTTCCCCGCTCTTGCGCGCCACTTGGGTCCCTGTTCATATCTCGTTTGCCCTGGTGGGTTACACCGCTCTCGTTATCAGTTTTCTTGCTGGCATCATGTATCTGATCCAGGAACGCGAGCTAAAGCGCCACCGTCCGCGAACGTTCTACTATCGGCTGCCGCCGCTTGAGGATATTGACCGGATCGCTTCGCGGACCCTGGCCGTCGGCTTCCCGTTCTTGACCGTGGCGATCATTCTCGGCGCGCTCGGCGCCTCTTCCACATGGGGTCCGAGCTGGATGCGAGACGCCAAGGTGTTGCTCTCATTCCTTCTCTGGTTCATCTACGTCATGCTGGTTTATTCGCGGGTAGCCGCCGGTTGGCGCGGCCGCAAGGCAGCGTACTTTGCCATGGTGGGCTTGGTCGCGGCGCTGGCAAGCTGGGCGGGTAACTATTTGAGTGCTCATCATTCGTTCATTCCCCCGCGATAGGCTTGCCCGACAGGTCGGGGAGCGGAATCAACGATGAACCTCGCTCTCGTGGGTCTCAATCATCGGACTGCTCCGGTAGAAATTCGGGAACAGCTTTGCTTTTCCGAAAAGGAACTACCGTCGGCTCTCGAGCAAGTGCGTGCCTTGGATGGGATCACGGAAGCGATCATCTTTTCCACCTGCAATCGGGTGGAGCTTCTGGCCAGTGGTGCAGACGGCTGCGATGTCGCCGCGGCCCTGGCGCGATTTCTCTCCGAAAACCGCTCTTTTCCCCTGATCAATCTCGAACAGCATCTCTACCGGCACCGGCAGCGTGACGCCATCCGCCACATTTTCCGCGTGGCCGCGAGCCTGGATTCGATGGTTCTCGGCGAACCGCAGATCCTCGGCCAGGTCAAAGCCGCCTTTACCATGGCCAAGACAGCGGGAACGGTCGGCGCCTTGCTCGAGGAGCTTTTGACCGGGGCTTTTCACGTCGCCAAGCGAGTTCGCACGGAAACCGCGATCGGTACGGCGGCTGTCTCCATCAGCTACGCGGCCGTCGAACTGGCCAAGAAGATTTTTGGCCGATTGGAAGGCAAAACGGTTCTGGTCATTGGCGCTGGCAAGATGAGCGAGTTGGCGGCCAAGCATTTGCTCAGCTCGGGGGCTTCCACCGTTTTTGTTGCCAACCGGACGCACGAGCGGGCGCACGAGCTGGCGCAGATCTTCGGCGGCAAGGCCATTCGCTTTGAAAACCTGCCCGACTACATCGAGCAATCCGATATCATCATCAGCTCGACAGGCGCCCCGCACCACATCATTCGGAAATCCGACGCTCAGAAGTTCCTCGCTCGGCGCAAGAATCGGCCCATGTTTTTCGTGGACATTGCCGTGCCGCGCGACATCGACCCCGAAATCAATCAGCTCGACAACATCTTCCTTTACGACATTGACGACCTCGAGCAGGTCGTCGAGGCAAACCGGAAAGAGCGAGCCCGCGAGGCCCAGATTGCGGAAGAGATCGTCAGTCGAGAAGCGGAAAAGCTGATCCACCGGCTCAAAGCTCTGGACGTGGTGCCGACGATTGTTTCCTTGCAGCAGCGGCTGGAGGAAGTGCGCGCCGAGGAGCTGGAACGCGCCCGGTCCAAGCTCGGTCCACTCACCCCCGAACAGGAGCAGGCGGTGGATTTTGTGACTCGCAGCATGGTCAACAAGATTTTGCATTCGCCCATCCAGCAACTGAAATCAGTCGCCAGGCAGCCGGATGGGTTGCGGCTGGTCGAATTTGTGAAAAAGGTTTTTAACCTGAAGGATTAACGCTTTGTCTCCCGATACTCTTGTGATCGGCTCCCGCGGCAGTGCTCTCGCCCTCTGGCAAGCCGGTTGGGCCAGGGCGAGGCTCGAAGAGCAACACAGCATCTCTGCCCGCATCGCGGTGATCCAAACGACGGGTGACAAAATCACCGACGTTCCTCTTGGTCAGATGGGCGGCAGCAAAGCGCTCTTCACCAAGGAAATTGAAGAGGCCCTCCTCGCCCATCGCGTGGACCTGGCTGTACACAGTATGAAAGATGTGCCCACCGAATTGCCCGCCGGGCTCGTGATCGCCGCCGTGAGTGAGCGCGAAGATCCACGCGATGCGTGGATTTCTCGTTCCGGCGCCACGCTGAAGGATTTGCCGGGCGGCAGGGTCGGCACCAGCAGCCTTCGGCGGACATGCCAGTTGCGCCTTCTTCGCCCGGACCTGGAAATTAGGCCCTTGCGTGGCAATCTCGACACGCGCCTGCGGAAATTGGATGAAGGACAGTTCGAGGCCATCGTGCTGGCCGCGGCGGGATTGAAGCGGCTGGGGCTTGAATCGCGCGTCACCGAGTTCTTTTCCCCCGAGCGCATGATCCCGGCAGTTGGCCAGGGTGCGCTGGCCATCGAAATCCGCCACCAAGACACGCGGACAGGGCAGTTCATTGCTTGCCTCGATCACCTCTCGACGCGTCTGGCAACGCTCGCCGAGCGTTCCCTTCTCCGAAGGCTCGGTGGCGGTTGCCAGGTGCCGATTGCCGCCAACGCTGCCATCCAGAGCGATACCTTGCGACTGGTTGCCCTGGTCGCGTCGCCGGACGGGGCTTGCGTGGTGCGCGGGACAAGGTCTGGCCCGGTGGGCAGCGCTGAGGAGATCGGCCAACATCTGGCGGAGGAGCTTCTCGAGCGCGGCGCCGGCAAAATTTTGGCGGAGATTTACTCGCACTCAGCCCTTGCGCCACCGGGTGCCGGATAGCGACCTCATGCCCAAGCAGTCTTCCGTCGGAAAGGTCTATCTCGTCGGCGCTGGGCCGGGCGATCCCGGGCTGCTGACCCTGCGTGCCCGCGAAATCCTCGAACGCGCCGGCGTTGTTGTCTTCGACCACCTTGCCAATCCAGAGCTGCTCGCTCTGGCTCCCCCAAAAGCGAAGCGCATTTACGCGGGCAAACAGGCTGGCGCGCATGCCCTTTCGCAGGACAGGATCAATCGTCTGCTCGCAAACGAGGCAAAGCGCGGCAAGATTGTCGTCCGGCTCAAGGGCGGCGATCCCTTCATTTTTGGTCGTGGCGGCGAGGAGGCTGAGGCGCTGGCTGCGGCGGCGGTTCCCTTTGAGATCATCCCGGGAGTCAGTTCCGGCTATGCCGCTCCTGCCTACGCTGGCATCCCGGTAACGCATCGCGCCGTTGCGTCCTCCGTTGCTTTTATCACCGGACACGAAGACCCCGAGAAAGGCGCCCGAGGCTTGGTTGTGGACGCGCGGCGGGGCGCATCCGTTGACGGTGAGCGTTCACCCCAGGCCGACTTGGGCGGAGCGGTGTCTTCGCTCCACTGGGCCGAGCTCGCCACCGGGGTAGACACGCTTGTGTTCTTTATGGGCCTGCGAAATCTTCCCGTCATCGCCAGCAAGCTAATCACTCACGGCCGGCCGTCGCGCACGCCAGTGGCGGTGATCCGATGGGGGACGCGGCCGGACCAGCAGGTGGTTACCGGGACGCTGACCGACATCGCCGCTCGCGTCGAAGAAGCAGGCCTCGAGCCCCCGGCCTTGACCGTGGTGGGCGACGTCGTCGCGCTGCGCGAGAAGCTCGGCTGGTTCGAGAAGAAAGCGCTTTTCGGCCGGCGCATCGTCATCACCCGCGCCCGCCACCAAGCAAGCGCGCTTCGTCGCGCTCTGGAAGAACTTGGTGCTCAGGTCATCGAACTGCCGACGATCGCCATCGCCCGTCCCCGCAGTTGGCGGGACCTCGACCGCGCCATCCGCCGGCTTGATCAATACGACTGGGTTCTCTTTACGAGCGCGAACGGGGTGCGAAAATTTTTTGAGCGGATTGCGGCGGCGCAAAAGGATGTGCGAGCCATGGGTTCCGCCCGTCTCTGCGCCATCGGACCCGCCACGGCCAAGGAACTGGCCGGATATCACCTGCGAGCCGATATCGTCCCCAACGAGTATCGCGCCGAAGGTATCGTTCAGGCGCTCAAAAGATATGATCTTCGCGGCAAAAAGATTCTATTGCCCCGAGCGCGCGTCGCCCGGGATGTGGTTCCCAGGGAGCTCGGCCGGCTCGGCGCGACGGTAGATGTCGTCGAAGCCTACCGCGCCGTCATTCCGAGAGAAAACAAAAAGCTGGCACATGAAATCTTTTCTCACTCACGGCCGGACATGATTACTTTCACAAGCTCATCGACCGTCGAGAATTTTGCTGCCCTTTTGGACGTGAGGTCACTCAAGAAGATTCTCGCCGGCGTGAAAATTGCCTCCATCGGCCCCATCACCAGCCGCAACATTCGCCGCTTCGGTTGCCGTCCGGCCATCCAGGCAAATTACTACACGATTCCTGCGCTGGTGGAGGCGATCCAGGAATACTTTAGTCGCCAGCATAGTTGAGGGTGCGCGGGTGGCGGTGTTTTCGCGGCCTGCGGTCCCTCGGATTTCGATTTTCTTGCCCGGAAACTACCGCCGGTTGGCAGAGCCGGCAACCTGCGCTGACAACCGCAAACCTAGCCCAACAATCTGAACAAGTACTCCAGTACCATTGCACTTGGCTCGCTGCGCAAGGCAGAATCGCAATGCCCAGCGGGGGGAGTAAAACATGCGTCCATGGGCCATCGCCGCGCTAACAGTGCTTTTTGCTTTGTCAGCAGGCACATTTCTGTTTGCAAAGGGACCCGGAAACAAGAAGGATCCGGGCGGTCCCGGGCAAAGAGGCAAATCCACTTCGGTGAGTGTCGTCGTTTCAATGCCGGGTAAGAAGGCAGCCGCTCCACGCTCAACGCCACCCGGTTGGAGCCAGGGCAAGAAGACCGGCTGGCGCGGTGGAGCGGAACCTCCCGGACAGGCCAAGAAATCCGGCACAAGTTCTGTCGTCGTCCACGCCAGCGCGACAGGCCGGACGTCAGCGTCCAGACCAGCGCGTTCGGCAGGCGCTTCGGCGGCAAGAACAACGAGAAACTCAGGCAAGGCCTCCGCTCACTCCGGCGCTGGCCATCGCAAACCCTAGCCGACAAAGGACAAGGTAGCGCAGGCCGCGGCTGATCCTCGCGCCCTGCGGCAGTTCGAGTTTGGATGGAAGAAGGACGGCAGGTTGCCAACGAACGGCAACCGGCGCCGCCACCAATGCACTAGCCGGGTCTTTGCCAGTAGGCTCGGCGCTCGCGGGACTTGAGGAGCCAACCGCGCCCGTCCCAGGCGACAAACTTGACCAGAGCGTTCGGAGGAGCCCGCTCGATCCAGTAAACTGACTGGCCATCGGGCACGCGTACGATCACTTTCCACGACATGATTTTTCCCGCCGGGGTCGCCACGGCTTCTGTTCCCGCCACCTCAATCTCGGCATCCTGAAATCCCAGCGGAGACGCCCGGTTAGTGATAAGCGAGGGCAGAAGGCGTGTCCTGATCTTCAGACCTTCGCGGAAGCTAAGCGCGCGCAGGCTCACCGGCAATTGGTCCTCGAGCAAATCACCGGCCAGCAAATCGAGTGGCTGGGCGCCATCGCCCTGGCCGTCGAAGTAGGAATGGAATTCTATTTCCGCTTTCGGCCCCCAGGCGCGAACTTCCTTGAACGTATTCCCACACCATTCCTGGCTGCCCACAGTCAGCTTTACCATTTGTTGGGCGCGGTCGCGCCGGACGAACACACTCGTCAGAAAATGGTAAGGATAATTTTCGGTGGGATAGGCATGGATCTGGTTGAGCTTCAGAACCGGCAGAAGCGGCTTCCCCTCATAAGGCGGATCAGCTTTGACGTACAGCTTCTCGGTGAATTCTTCCTTGACGAGAATGAGCACCGCATCATAGGAGCGCGGCTTTCCGTACTGGACGCGGCGGGCGGCGTAAGTGGCTACTTCCGCCAGACCATCGTCCCAGAGCGGCGCTTCCGCCCAGCGCTCGTCAAAAGATTCGTCGCTCGCCACCCTCAACCACTCCGCTTCCCCCAGGGCGGGGCCAGCTTTCGCCGCCGGGGCCGCTGGCGGAGGGCTCCGGCGAAGATGCAAATAACCGGCAACCACTGGCACCAGCAATACGAAGACGGCAATGATCCAACCTTTCCCACGCATCTTTCACCCCACTAAGCAAATGAACAATCGGTCTCGTGGAAACTGCGTCAGCTCGTTCCCACTTTTCGATTTTCGCTTTTCGACTTTCGGTTTTCGAATTACAGCTTGAGCAGTTCGCGCAGGCGTTTTGTCTGGGCGCGGCTGACCGGAATCTCGGTTTGTTTCTTGTCGTCCATGCGCAGTTGGTAGGAGGACTTGAACCAGGGCACAACCTCTTTGATCCGGTTGATGTTGACCAGATAAGAGCGATGCGCGCGCCAGAAAACGCTCGCGTCGAGGCTGCCTTGCAACTCTTCGATCGTCCGGAAGTTCGATTGGCCTTCCAACTCTCGCGTCACAATCGTAATGAGACCGTCCTCGATGGAGGAATAGATCATCTCTTCCGCGTCAATCAGGAACAGCCGTTGAGCGCTTTTGAGGAGCAGCTTGACCCTCTTGCCGGGCTTCCGCTCAAGCTGATGGATGAGCGACTCAATGCGCTCGGCCGGCGACGATCGCGCTTCCAGGAGCTTTCGTGCCCGCGCCACCGCTTTGCCCACCCGAAGCTTGTCGAAAGGTTTGAGGAGATAGTCCACCGCGTTCACTTCAAAGGCATGCACCGCGTAATGATCGTACGCCGTGGCGAAAACGATGTAGGGCACACGAAGATGTCTGTCCACAAGCTTCTTGATCACCCCAAAACCATCGAGTCCCGGCATCTGCACGTCCAGGAAAACCAGGTCCGGGTCGTGTTCCTTGATAAGCTGAACCGCCTCCACGCCGTTCCGGCCCTGCGCGATCAGATTGATTTCTGGAAAAGCTTTCAGCAGGAAGGCCAGCTCGTCTCGAGCCGGCTTCTCATCATCAACGATGAGGGCAGAAATCTGCATCTCTTGGTCGCTCGCCAACCCGGCACCCCCCCGACGACGCCCAAAAGTATAGACACCGCTGCCGCCACGGTCAACCTGACAGCGCCAGACGATATGCTATAGTAGCCGAGAGGTGGTGAATGGAGGCAAGAGAGTTCGCGCAACACGTTGATTCTTTCCTTCGGCCCGCCACATTTCCGCTGGCCATTCGCATGCTCGCGCCGGGCGAAGTTCCGCCGGCAAAAGTCAAGCAGCCCAAGCGCGACCTGAACATTGAAATCGCCGTGTGCCAGGCGGTCAGCATGGCGCGGCGGTACGGTTGGACGCTGGCTGTCGGGCGCGAGGACGTGAATTGCGTGCTCACCAAAACCGCATTTGGCTTTGAGAAAGAGCTTCCTTACTACTCCGAGGGCAACTGTGCCTGCGGCATGTACACGGAAACGAAAGCGGCCGGCGCGAAAACGGAAGCCGCAACGCACAAATTTCCTCACGGCAAATACGACCGCATCCTGGTTGGGCCGGCCGCTCGAGCCGACTATTCGCCCGATGTTCTGCTCATGTACGGCAATTCGGCGCAGGTGTTGCGGCTTGTCACGGCGGCGCTGTGGAAGCGCGGAGGCGCCCTCACCTCTTCCTTCACCGGTCGCCTCGATTGCTCCGATGAGATCATTCGCACGATCGAAAGCCAGGACTACCAGGTGATCTTGCCCTGCTATGGCGACCGCGTGTTCGCTCACACCGAGGATTGGGAAATGGCTTTCTCCTTGCCGGCATCGAAGATGGAAGAATTGGTGGATGGCCTCAAAGGTACCTACGCCGGCGGCATTCGCTACCCGATTCCGACCTTCTTGCGTTACAGCCCGCAGTATCCGGAGAAGTATAACGAGCTGGCGCGGTTGTGGGCGGAGGAAAAGAAATAATCCTCGAGCAAGAGCGGCTGCCCGGGCATGGGCGGCCTGCTTTGTGATTCTGTGTTGCCCAGGCCGGGCATGCCTGCCCCGCTCATGTGCGTGAAGATGAGCGCCAAAATGAAACTTTCATCCAAGTGTAAGGTCAAAGGTTCTCGGGTCATCTTCCGGGGCCCGATCTTTACTGTCCGGCGGGACCTGGTCGTCGAACCGGGAAATATCAAAGCCATCCGCGACGTGGTGGAACACCGTGGCTCGGTTGTCCTGCTGCCCATCTTTCCCGACGGGAAGATTCTCATGGTCCGGCAATATCGCCACGCGGTCAAGCGTTCTCTCTGGGAACTGGTCGCCGGGCACATCGAGCCGGGCGAATCGCCGCTCGCCGCTGCGCGCCGTGAGTTGAGGGAAGAAGCTGGATACCGGGCCGCGCGCTGTGTCCGGCTACTCGCCTTTTTCCCGACTCCGGGCTTTGTGAGCGAAAGGATGGTTCTCTATCGCCTGGAAGGCTTGCGCCCGGGCCAGGCAGCGCCGGAGGACGACGAAAGGATCGTCTCGCGGAAATTCTCCTTGTCGCAATTGCTGCGGATGATCCGCCGCGGAAGGATTGCGGACGCCAAGTCCATCGCCGGCATCCTGTTTTATGCGATCTTTTCCAAACGAAGAGCTGATGCGACGCTTGGGCCACGGTTGGGGCGTCCGGCATGAACCTGCATGAAAACATTCGGCTGCTTCGAAAAAACCCCAGTGCAGGCCAGCCCGGCTTGCCACTTGACAGTCCAAGCGCCTTTGGTAGAATTCGCTGCTGTTGCGGGCTTGCCGAATGGTACGCGAACGACCGGAACCACAGGGCGCGGCGGATTTTTTTCTATTCAAGGGCGACTCCTGCCATGGCGGGATGACGGCACACAACAGCTTGAATGTCTCTCAGGAGGAAGGTAAGTGAAAGCGACAGGACGCGTAAAATGGTTCAATAACAGCAAGGGGTACGGCTTCATCGGCCAGGACGACGGTACCGACGTTTTTGTGCACTACACCGCGATCGTCGGTGATAGCTACAAGACCCTGCAAGAAGGGGAATTGGTCGAGTTCGAGATCGTTCAGGGCCAGAAGGGACCCCAGGCTGCCAACGTCGTCAAGATATCATAAACCTCACCGACGACAACTTCGGAGGCCTCCGCGGAAGCGGCGGCCTCCATTTGTTTGCCCACCTCGAATGGGCACGCCCCAATCGCCCTCGTCCTTTCCGGTAGCAAAGATTGGACTGCCCCGAAGTTTAGGGATGGGGATTAGGGCTTCGTTTTTTTCTGATAAAAACCAAGACCCTTCAAAGAAGAGCAGGCTTCGCTACCCATTTCATTTTAGGCTGAGCGATAATGGGAGGGAACGAGGGCCAGCATGCCGGCCAATCTCACCCCTGAATACCTCCACGCCGAAAAGCGGTTCAAAGCCGCACAAACGGGCAGCGAAAAACTTGACGCCCTCGAAGAGATGCTTGCGACGATTCCCAAACATAAAGGCACCGAGAAAATGCAGGCGGACATCAAGCGCCGTATGGCCAAGGTGCGCGGCGAGCTGCAGCACAAGGGCGGGCCTGCCCGCGGTGCTGCTGTTCCCCATATCGAAAAGCAGGGCGCCGGCCAGGTGGTTTTGATCGGCGCCCCCAACACCGGCAAATCGCTTCTTGTTCGGAAACTGACGCACGCCACGCCGGAGGTGGCTGAGTATCCCTTCACCACGCGCCTGCCCTGTCCCGGCATGATGCCGTTTGAAGACATTCAAATTCAGCTTGTTGATTTGCCGCCCGTCCATCCGCAATCTTTGGAAAGTTGGCTGCCGCAGGTGATTCGTTACGCCGATGCAGCCTTGCTGGTGGTAGATCTGGGTGCGCCCGATTTGCTGGACGAGATTGAAACCACGGTCGGCCAATTGGAAAAATCGAGGATCCTCCTGCGGCACCAGCCTCTGCTTGACCGGCCAGCAGGCCTCCCTGCCGGAACGGCCACTCCGGCCGGATGCATTGCGCTCCCAACGCTCCTGGTGGCCAACAAGCGAGATATGCCCGGGGCCGGAGAAAATGCTTCGGCGCTTGAGGAACTCTATCGCGGCCGGTTCCCCATGATTTCTGTGTCTGCGGATTCGGGCGAGGGGCTTGAGGATTTGAAGCGCGCCATCTTCACCCGGCTGGATATTCTGCGCGTTTACACAAAAGCACCCGGCAAGAAAGCGGACTACACCGCGCCCTATGTCCTGAAGCGCGGCGCCACCGTCGTCACCCTCGCCGAACGCGTCCACAAGGATCTTGCCCAATCCTTTCGATACGCTCGCGTTTGGGGCCACGGAAAGTTTGAAGGCCAGATGGTCCAGCGCGACTACGCGCTGGTGGATCGCGACGTCATTGAGCTCCATTGTTAGGTCGTGGTTTCGCTTATAATCTTCGACGGAGTTCGGCATGGAAAATCGGGAGATTGCCAAGATCCTGCGCGAGACCGCCAACCTGCTCGAGCTCGATGGCGCTCAGATTGGCCGCTACCGCAGCTACGAGAAGTCTGCCCAGGTGATTGAATCCCTATCCGAGCGCATCGAAGACATTGCCCGCGACCCCGCCGGGGATTTGACGGCGCTTCCCGCGATTGGCGATCGCATGGCCGAGCATATCCAGGAAATCGTGAGCACCGGCGGCTACAAACTTCACCGGCAACTGCTCAAGAAATATCCGCCGACCATCCTGGAGGTCCTCTCGCTGCAAGGGCTTGGTCCCAAGAAGGTTGCTGTCCTCTGGAAAACTTTCAAAGCGGGCACTGTCTCGGACGTTGAAAATCTTGCCCGCGAGGGCAAGTTGCGCGACCTGGCTGGCTTTGGCGAAAAGACCGAGCAAAACATTTTGAAGGCGGTTGAAGTCCACAAACGTTCGGCCGGCCGGTTCCACATCCACGTGGCCGACGGCACGGCGGCATTGCTTGTGGATTATATCGAAAGGCTCGGGGACCGCGTCGAGAGCATCACCCCGGCTGGCTCTCTCCGCCGCGGCAAGGAGACCATCGGCGATCTCGACTTGCTGCTGATTTCCGAAAACGGCAAAGCGGTGAGCGAGCACACCTTGAAATACCCCGAGATTGACCAGGTGCTGGCTCACGGGGAGAACAAGGTCAGTTTCCGGCTAAGAAATACCCTGCAAGTGGACGTGCGCATTTTGGACAAGAAGAATTTTGGCGCGGCGTTGATGTACTTCACCGGTTCCAAGGAGCATAATATCGCCCTCCGCGGCCTGGCCAACAAACTGGGCTATACGCTGAACGAATACGGGCTATCCACCCTCAAGGGCAACCGCATAGTGGCCAGCCGCACCGAGGAAGAAATCTACCACCGCCTCGGCTTGCACTACATTGAACCCGAACTTCGAGAGAACACCGGCGAAATCGAGGCCGCGCTGAAAAACAAGCTTCCCCGGCTGGTTGCGCTCAACGACATTCGCGGCGACCTTCAGATGCACACCACCGCCAGCGACGGCAAAAACTCCATTGAGGAGATGGCACAGGCCGCCAAGAGGCTCGGCTACAAGTACATCGCACTTACCGAACATTCCAAAGCGGTCACGGTGGCGAACGGCCTCGATGAGAAGCGCGCGCTCCAGCAGATCAAGAAAATTCGCGAGGCCCAAAAACGCACCGACGGCATTCGGCTCTTGGCCGGGATGGAAGTGGACATCAACAAAGACGGCTCGCTCGATCTGGATGACGAAGTCTTGGCGCAGCTCGACGTTGTCGTTTGCTCTGTCCACTCCTACATGAACATGGAATCGTCCGCCATGACCGACCGGCTGCTGCGCGCCATGGCGAACAAGCGCCTTCAGATTCTGGCCCATCCCACCGGACGCCTGCTGTTGCGTCGCGATCCCTTCCCCTTTGATATCCAAAAGGTTTTGGACGAGGCCAAGAAGCGCGGCGTGGTGATGGAACTGAATGCCTTTCCCGACAGGCTGGACTTGAAGGACATTCACCTTCGCATGGCCAAGGAGCGGGGAGTGAAAATCGTTATTTCCACCGATGCCCACGCCACCACCCACCTGGAGTGGATGCCATACGGTGTGAAGATGGCCCGGCGCGGCTGGCTCGAAAAGAAGGATGTCCTCAATACCCTCCCCCTCGACAAGATGATGGCGGAGTTGAGGGGAAATGGGCCGTAGTCCGCGGCGAGAGAGTGTGCCGGCTGTTTCGCCGGCAAGCCGCCGCGGCCTTTCAAGCCTGCTGGACAGGCTCGACATCGCACCACTTGTGCCGGCTCGGATACACCTAAAGCACGTAAACAAGTTGTTTTGAGAAGACCGGGGCCTCCATCGAGCATTCCAGCATGCCGACCGTGGTGCCAGAGAGGGGTTGCAAGGCAAGAGCATTTTCGACATCATAGCGCATCGCTCAGCGGCGACCGTTTCGAAGCCCCTTACCACATGGCACGGGGCAAACCATTGCCGAGGAGAAACCTGAATTTATGGAGCGTCCTGCCAAAATTCCTCCGGCCAAGGGCAAGATTGGAGTCCTCACACCCGGCATGGGGGCGGTGACAACCACTTTTTTCGCCGGCGTGGAAGCCGTGCGCCGCGGCCTGGCCAAGCCTTTCGGTTCGTTGACCCAGTTGGGTACCATTCGGCTTGGCAAGCGTACGGAAAATCGCGTACCGAAGATCAGCGAATTTGTGCCGCTTGCTTCTCTCGACGATCTGGTGTTTGGCGGCTGGGATATTTTCCCGGATAGCGCCTACCAGGCAGCGATCAAGGCCGGCGTGCTCGAGCGCTCGCTCGTGCACCAGTTGAAACCCTTTTTGAACAGCATCCGACCCATGAAGGCGGTCTTCCATAAAAACTACGTCAAGAGGCTCGACGGGTCCAACGTCAAAAAAGCCAAAACGAAGTGGGATCTTGCCCTGAAGCTCAAGGACGATATGGCGAAGTTCAAGGAGAAGAACAAGTGCGACCGCCTGATCATGGTTTGGTGCGCTTCCACCGAGGTGTATCGCAAACCCTCGGAGGTCCACAAGGACGCCGCCAGCTTCGTGCGCGCGCTCAAAGAAAACCACGAGGACATTGCCCCCAGCATGATCTACGCGTACGCGGCGATCACGAGCGGCGTCCCCTTTGCCAATGGCGCGCCCAACTTGACCGTGGACATCCCGGCCATGATTGAACTCGCGCAATCGAACAACGTGCCGATCTGCGGCAAGGACTTCAAGACCGGACAGACGCTCATGAAAACCATCGTCGCCCCCGGGCTCAAAGCGCGCATGCTTGGCGTGGACGGCTGGTTCTCCACCAACATTTTGGGCAACCGGGACGGCGAGGTGCTGGACGACCCGGAATCCTTCAAAACGAAAGAAGAATCCAAGTTAGGCGTGCTCGAATACATCCTTCAACCGCAGGTCTATCCGGAGCTTTACGGCAAGCTCTACCACAAGGTGCGCATCAATTACTATCCGCCTCGGGGCGATAACAAGGAAGGCTGGGACAGCATTGATATTTTCGGCTGGCTGGGCTACCCGATGCAGATCAAGATCGATTTCCTGTGCCGCGATTCGATCCTGGCGGCGCCCATTGTTCTCGATCTCGTTCTCCTCCTCGATCTTGCCAAGCGCGCCCGGATGCGCGGCATCCAGGAGTGGCTGTCGTTTTATTTCAAAAGTCCCATGTGCGCCCCTGAGCTTTATCCCGAGCACGACCTTTTCATCCAGCTCATGAAGCTCAAAAACACCCTCCGCTGGCTCAAGGGCGAGAAATTGATCACGCACCTGGGCACGGAATACTATGACTAATCGCTTGCCAGGAAGGTTCGAAAATGACTTTCCAAGAATTTGAACGCCAAGTGGACGCATTGAAGCGAGGCCCGGCGCTGCTCGAGCACGTTACCCGAGACATGAGCGACGCTGCCCTGCGCACTCCGCCACAGCCTGACAAATGGTCGCCCATCCAAATCGTCGCTCATCTGGCGGATGTCGAGCTCGTCTATGGCTACCGCATGCGGCAGGTGCTGGCTGACGCGAATCCAACCTTCGCTCCGATTGATCAGAATGCCTGGGCCAAACGATTCCGCTACCGGGAGGCTGCCCTTGCTGACAAGCTCGAGCTTTTTCGGGCAGCGCGCAAGGCCACGCTCAGCCTTCTCGACCTTGCTGCACCGGAGGACATGGAACGCAAAGGCTTTCATCCCGAATATCAAAAGCATTACACCCTTGGTGACCTGGTTCAGACCCTGGCCAACCACGACGCCAACCACATCGGCCAAATCGAACGCCTGAAACAGCAAAACCCTGGTAAATAGCTGAAGTGGGGAGCACTGAGGCCCGCTTCGATTTTCGCTTTTCGATTTTCGGCAGTCGGAGGCTATCGAGCTCCGTCGCCGGACGCAACTGACTGCACGAGAGCTTCACGAGCTTCCGGGGGAATAATTTCCCAATTGCCCGTGGGCTTGGTGGGGAGCGTGCCATTCCGCGTCACGAAATCAATCAGCAGGTCGCGGACTTCCACGGCCGACTGAAAAAGAATCGGCGCATGCCGAAGCATGGTGTACTGTCCGCCGCCGGCATAACGATAGCTGTTGACGGCGAGTCGTAGTTTCTGTTGCGGCTGGAGCGGCTGGTCATGGAATTTCAAATCCACGATGCGGCTGCCCGGCGGCCGGCGCAAATCAATTTTGTAGGAGACGCCCTCGGCCATGTCGTAGTTGTAGCCGAACAGCTTTCCGCTGGTCAGGGGAGTCCCGGGTGCAACCGGCCAGCCTTGGAAATATTCGGCTGCATGTTCCAGGGCCAGCTTCAGGGCCTTCCCGGTCATTTCCACGGTGTAGAGAGTGTTTTCGTAAAAGTAGAGCGAAGCGATCTGGCGCACGGTAACAGGCCCCGCTGGGATTTTGGCGGCTGGATTGAAGACGGAAGCCAAGGCCACATCCGCCTTGCCGTATTCCATCTCTGCCTTCAGTATGAGATCCACGAGGGGGTTATCCTCATAGCGCGCATTCTGCGCGCTGAGTGTTTTGTCCACGCGCGCGATCGGCGTCTCGAGATACTTCTGCGTGGCTTCTTCGTGCTCCCTCGTCATCACCAGGATTTCGGGGTCGGCAACAACCTCGTCCGTTACCCGGATGACCTTGCTCTGTTTTGCTTCCACCTTCCAGCGCCCGTCGCGCCTGCTCAAACTCAGATCCACTTGCGCCACTGACTGCGCCCAATTCTTCGGCTGGGTCAGCAGAACCCCTTTGACGAACCGTCCCTCCACTTCCTGATGCGTGTGACCGAAGATGATGGCGTCAATCCCTGGAATGCTGTGAGCGAGTTCCCATACGGCATTCTCCCCAGGAACCTGCCCAGGATGAATCTGGCCCGTCTCCGTATCGCGGTCCAAACCCGAATGGACAATCAGGATGACGACATCAGCTCTCTCCCGGTTTCGCAAAATGGAGACGAATTTGCGCGCCGTGGAAACAATGCCTTGAAACTTATAGCCCGTATAGTGTTGGGGCAGCTCCCAGCGAGGAATACCGGGTGTGGTGAGACCCAGAATCCCCACCCGCACACCGGCAACCTCCTTGACCAGGTATGGCGGAAAGGCGCGCACCGGGTCGGCATAGACCCCGCGGGTATTGGCGCTGAGCCAGGGAAATCTTGATTCCTTCTTTGCCTTCCATAGCGCCTTCAGCCCAAAATTGAATTCGTGATTTCCCACAGCCATTGCGTCATAGCCCATCCGGTTCATCACCAGGACGACCGGGTTGGGCCGCTCCAGGTCTCTGCGACTGAAGTAGTAACCCAGCGGCGTCCCTTGAATCGTATCGCCACAATCCACGAGCAGCGTGTTCGGATTCTGAGCGCGAATGCTCTGGATGATGGTAAAGGCCTTGGCCAAGCCGCGATTGGCCGGCTGGTTTCGATAATAGTCCAGCGGCCAGATATTGGCGTGCGTATCGGTGGTGGCGGCGATGGTGATCCGTACTTCTTCCGCTGCCAGGGGAGCGACGGCAAAAAAGAAAAGCAGAAGCAGGATGGCGGAGCGTCGGAAAAAAGCTAGCGTCGTTCCAACCGGACGGAACCTGCGATCCTTACGGGCAAGGCCGTGTCCCTCACTGTTCGACGATGGGCGGCAATGGGACGAGAACGGTTGGATCAGCGAGAGCATCGGCTTCAGCCCTAGACTTTGCCCGTCAGCAAGGCCTTCTTGACCTCGCCAATGGCCCGCGTGACATCAATATCGCGAGGACAGGCATCCACGCAGTTGAAGATCGTCCGGCAGCGCCAAACGCCGTCGCCTCCATTGAGAATGGCCAGGCGCTCCTCCTTTGCTGCATCGCGGCTATCAAAGAGGAAGCGATGGCCCTGCACGATCGCGGCCGGTCCCAGATAGTCCGGGTTTGCCCAGTAGGAGGGACAGGCAGTGGTGCAGCAAGCACAGAGAATGCATTTGGTGGTGTCGTCAAAACGCTCGCGCTGGAGGATGCTTTGGCGGCGCTCCTTATCGGGGTCAGGGTCGCCCGGCTGCAGATAAGGCTTGATGCCGCGGTATTTTGCAAAGAAAGCGTCCATGTCCACAATTAGGTCCTTGATGACCTTGAAGCCGCGCAGGGGCTCGATGGTGATGCGCCCACCCAGGTTTTTGATGAGCTCGCGGCAGGCCAGCCGGTTCCGGCCATTGAGGAGCATCGCGTCCGAACCACAAATGCCGTGACCACAGGAGCGGCGGTAAGCCAGCGTTCCGTCTTGATGCCACTTGACCGTATTCAGGACATCGAGGAGGCGGTCGGTGGGCTCGGCTTCGACCGTGTAGGACTCGAAGTGAGCTTCCTTGTCCCTGGCCGGGTCGAAGCGCTTGATCTTCAGGGTAATTTGCATCGTGGTTCCCTATCTTTCGCGCCGGACAGATTCAATATTTCCGCTCCTGCGGCTGATACTTCGTAATGACCACCGGCTTATAGGTCAATCGTGGTCCCTTGTCCGTCTGGTAGAAGAGAGTGTGCTTGAGCCACTGAGCGTCGTCGCGCTGGGGAAAATCCTCGCGATAGTGCGCCCCGCGGCTCTCGTCTCGCGCCACGGCGCCGACGACGATCGTTTCGGCCAGATCGATCAAATACCCCAGCTCCAGGGCCTCCAGCAATTCGGTGTTGAAAACCGAGCCTCTGTCCCGCACCCGAACCTGCTTGTACCGCTCGCGCAGCTCGGCGAGCTTCGCCTGCATGGCCTTTAGCTGCGTTGCGTCGCGGAAGACCGATGCCTTGTCCATCATATCGTTCTGGAGTGTCTCCCGGATGGCTGCGGCCGATTCCTTGCCGCTGGCGGTCCGCAACGCCTCAATCTGCTGCCGAGCGAAGCCGTCCGGCTCGGGAGGAAGTGGCGGCCAATCCGCGGCATTCACCAGCTTCAGCATGTCCCGGCCGGCGCGCCGTCCAAAAACCAGGATGTCCACCAACGAGTTCGTCCCCAAACGATTCGCGCCGTGGACGGAAACACAGGCCACCTCCCCGGCAGCATACATGCCCGGAACGACCGTATTCTTCTCGTCGCACAGCACCCGACCGTCCATGTCGGTCGGGATGCCCCCCATGGGATAATGCGCGGTGGGTTGCACCGGAATCGGCTCCTTCACCGGGTCAATACCAAGGTAGGTGCGCACAAAGTCGGTGACGTCGGGCAATTTTTCCTCGAGGATTTTGCGGTCAAGGTGGGTCAAATCCAGATGGAAATAGTTTTTCCCGTCGATCCCCAATCCGTTGCGGGCTTCCAGGTACATGGCCCGGGAGATGATGTCGCGAGGCGCCAGATCAAGCAGCGTAGGCGAGTAACGCTGCATGAAGCGCTCGCCCTTGCGGTTGCGCAGGATGCCGCCTTCCCCACGCGCCCCCTCGGTGATGAGGATGCCCATCTTGTAGATGCCCGTGGGGTGGAACTGGAAAAATTCCATGTCCTCCAACGGGATGCCCCGGCGAAGGCAAATGGCCATCCCGTCGCCCGTCAGCGCGTGGCCGTTGGACGTAATCTGATAGATGCGCCCGCAACCCCCGGAGGCAAAGAGCAGCGCCTTGGCGTGGAAGAGGTGCAGCTCGCCCGTGGCTGCCTGGATGGCGACCACCCCGACCGCGCGACCATTCTCCAGCAGGACGTCCACCACCTGGAATTCGTCAAAGAAGTGCACTTGCTGCTTGATGCACTGCTGGTAGAGCGTTTGGAGAATCATGTGACCGGTACGGTCAGCCGCATAGCAGGACCGGCGAACAGGTGCCTTGCCAAATTCTTTCGTGTGGCCGCCGAACCGCCGCTGGGCAATCCTTCCGTCCTCGGTGCGGGAGAAGGGTAGCCCCATATGCTCGAGGTCATAGACGGTCTCAACCGCCTCGCGGCACATCATTTCGGCGGCGTCCTGATCCACCAGGTAGTCGCCTCCCTTTACCGTGTCAAAGGTGTGCCACTCGGGGTGGTCCTCTTCCATGTTCCCGAGCGCCGCCCCAATTCCACCCTGGGCGGTGCCGGTGTGAGAGCGGATCGGGTAAAGCTTGCTCAAGACCGCCAGATTGCATTTGCCGGCAAGCTGCACGGCGCCCATCAACCCCGCGCCGCCGCCTCCGATGATCACTGCATCATATCTATGAATTTCAGCCACCGGTTGACCCCGTTAGACTTTCGGGACGAAAGTCAAGATCGTGTACGAACCTAGAATGTAGATAACGAAAGCGAGCAGATAAAGCACAGCGAGGGTGGTGGTGCGGCGGCCGCCCGGACGAAAGTAGTCGTCCACCAGCACACGCGCCCCATTGAAGCCATGAAGCAGCGCCAGGGAGAGCATCAGCCAGTCGTAAATCCGCCAAAAGGGCAGCGCGTAGCGCCGAGCGACAAAAGCGTAATCAATCACATCCACGTTGTTGATGATATGCATGACGGCCAGATGAATGAGCGCCATGAAGAGCAGCACAACCCCCGAGACGCGCATAAAAATCCATGCGCTCAACTCCAAGCCCCCCAACGGCCGAATATGTCCACCTGCTCCGCTGATTCCCATGGTCGTTCTCCTGGTTCCCTTCCGATTCATCTCTCCTGGAATCACTCCCGCCGATCTTGTCCCAAGCCAGCCATTTCGATTCTCTCCGGATTCGGCCGCGCCGCAACGCGCCAACAGCGCTAGAATTTCACAAACGACTTAAGCATCCACAACGCGCCGGGAACAAAAATGACGGTGAAAAGAACCATCTCAGCATAAAAAAGCGCCCGCTGCTTCCTCCCCAACTCCGGCCAGAAATCCAAAATCGTGATCCGGATGCCGTTGATCGCGTGATAGAGGAGCGCCGCCGCCAGGGCGATTTCTCCATAGCGAAAGAGCGGCAGCCGGTAGAGCGCCATCACCTTGTTGTAAAGTTCAGGGCCATAGCAGATGAACATCGTGTCCACTACGTGGATGACAAAAAACAACAACACGCCAATGCCCGTCACCCGGTGCAGCACCCAGGCCAACTGGCCGGGGCCTCCGCGATAGCCGAGCCAGGCAAAAATTCCTCCGCGACCTTCGTCCATGTCGAGCCTCCTCCGGAAACAGCTTGCGGTTGCCTCGGCACCCGCGCCCGCACTCAAGGCAGAAGCCAACGTCTGCCCTCGGTCAAAAGGAATTCCCCGGTCCGCCGCAACGGCCTCCCGCCTTCAGCATCTGCGGACTTTCTTGGCAGTCTTCTGGGGACGTAGCGCACAAACATCCTTCTTCGAACGGGGCGGCGGGATAGAAAGGACAACCTCTCTATATGCGGTCAGGCGGGGCCATCGAATACGCCCGCTTCCCTTGTCCCGACTCGTCGGAACTAGAGAGAATCCATATCCTACACAAAGCAAAAGTCTCGTTCAACTTCGTTCTGAGCATCCTTTCATCGAGGAACATGAAGAGCGCACCGTTGCCCGGCGCGGTATATTGTGGCATTCTGTCTTCCCCGTATCCCGGAGGGTCCTCACCATGCCGCGTGCTCTGTCGTCAGGGTTTGTCGGTTTCCTTATACTCGCGGCCATTCCGCTTGGGTCTCGCCCAGCTCAAGACTTGAAGGAGCGCGCGCAAAGGATCCAGCGCGAAGCGATTGTCGTGGATACGCATGCCGATACCCCGCAACGCATGCTGGATGAAGATTTCGATTTGGATCACCGTGACCCCGAAGGTGCTATAGACATCCCCCGCATGAGGGAGGGCGGGTTGGACGCGACGTTTCAATCCATCTGGGTCAACGTCAGGACCCAGGGTGCCCCGGCTGTCGAACGCTCGCTCAAACTCATCGATGCCGTGCGCGAACAGGCCCGGCGTCACCCGGACAAGCTGATGCTCGCCACCACCGCTGAGGATATCCGCCGCGCCAAACGCCAGGGAAAAATCGCGTTGCTCATGGGCTTGGAAGGCGGGCACATGATAGACAGCGACCTGCGTTTGCTCCGGACGTACCACGCGCTTGGCGTGCGGTATATGACCCTGACGCACAGCAAGAACACGGATTGGGCCGACAGCTCTACCGACACCCCGGCCCACGATGGCCTTTCTGACTTTGGCAAAGCGGTCGTGCGCGAAATGAACCGGCTGGGCATGATGGTGGACATCTCCCATGTTTCCGACAAGACCTTCTACGATGCCGTTGCCACCTCGAAAGCGCCGCTCATCGCCTCCCATTCCTCCTGCCGCGCCTTGAACGACCACCCGCGCAACATCAGCGACGACATGATCCGCGCTCTCGCGAAAAACGGCGGGGTCATGCAAATCAACTTTTACGCCGGGTTCCTGAACCAAAAGTATCTTGATGAATCCCGCAAGCACCGAGACCAATTCAGCAAACGGCGCGACGCCATTGAGGCGAAGTATGCGAGCGACCACAAGAAACGCGCGGAGGAGATCCGGCGGCTCGACATCGAAAATCACCGTTCGCTTCCCAAGGTGGCCTGGACGGACATCGTGGATCACATCGATCACGTCGTGAAACTTGTCGGTGTGGACCATGTGGGTCTCGGTTCGGACTTCGACGGGGCTGACATGCCGGAGGGAATGGAAGATGCCTCCCGCCTTCCGCAATTGACGGAAGAACTTCTGCGGCGCGGGTACAGCGACGGGGACATCAAGAAAATTCTGGGTGGGAATGTGTTGCGCGTCATGGCGAAGGTAGATAAAGTCAGCCGGCTCGAGCACTCGGCGCCTTGAGTATTGGATTTCGATCTCAGCTCGGAAACTTGGAATTTCAGATTCGAGTTATCGTATTTCAAAAAAACGGAGATATGCAAACATGGATCGAACGTGGTTTTGCCTCCCGGCTGTCGTGACTCTTCTCGTCACTGCCTTCCTTTGGGCGCAAGAACCGGCTGCGCCGTCGCCCGCCAGCCCGCCCGCTCAACCAGCGCGCGAGGACGGCCTTTACGCAACCCTGGAGACTTCTTTGGGAAACATCGTGGCGCGGCTTTTCGAAAAAGAGACGCCCGCCACCGTCGGAAGCTTTGTAGCTCTTTCCAAGGGCACCAAGCCCTGGACGAATCCAAAAACCGGGGCGCAGATGGTCGGCAAACCGCTTTATTCGAACGTGCTTTTTCACCGCGTCATCCCGGGCTTTATGATCCAGACCGGCGATCCCAAGGGCGACGGCACCGGAGACGTCGGCTTCACCATTCCCGATGAATTCGACCCCAGCCTCCAATACGACCGTCCCGGGCGGTTGGGCATGGCCAACATCGGCCAACCCAACACCGGCGCTTCCCAGTTTTTCATCACCCTTGTCCCCACCATGCCCCTCAACTACAAGCACACCATTTTTGGGCAAGTCATCGAAGGCCAGGAAGTCGCGGAAAAAATTGCCGCTGTTCCGAAAAAGCGCAACAGCATGGGGGAGATGGCCTCACCGGTTACGCCTGTTTATCTAAAGAGAGTGGTCATCGAGCGTGTCGGCCCGGAGCCGGAAAAGCCCAAGCCAACGGCGCGCAAGACGAAGCCCGCCTAGTCCCGTTCCAACTATTTGGGGCCATTTTCCGCAAGCCACACGGCATCCTTTATTGATCATACAGGATCGAGATGTATAGGCTCATTAAGTTGGAACGGCGCTAGTCGCGTCGTGCCCGGCGCACGTGTTCGTTTCCCCTATCCACTTCGAAGTGTGGAAACCAGGGCGACCCTTGCCGCCCCAGCATAGCTCTCTTCCCGACCGCCATGTGTGACGGGGCCGTAAAGATTTGCAAGAAACTTGCAACAGACTGTCAGGACAGGGGGTTAGGAACTGAGAACAAAGTTGCATGAGCTTCTTGCCTTTTAGGGTAGAATAGGCGTAGAAAATTGCTTGCCTTGGCACCCCAGCCTGGTTTTTTGCCCAGCCTTGAACAGATGGAGTCGAGCCATGCTTGTCCTCGCTGTTGCGCTTGCTTGGTTGTCACTGTCCGGGCTGGTGTCGTTGGTGGCGCTTCGTCGCGGATTGCCGGCCGTTGAATTCTTTGCGGTCTCGCTTCTCATCAGCCCCGTCCTCGCCCTTCCCTTCGCGATGCTTTTTCGTGACCCGGAAAAAATGATCCGCGCCGGCAAGGCGCGTCGCTGTCCTTTTTGCCAGCACGTGGTCAAGATCAAAACGGAAATCTGTCCGCACTGCGGCCTGGGGATTCCAAGCGCCTCCGAACGGCTGCAGGATTCGGCCCGGGCATCCATCCAGCCGGAAGCCTCCGTGCCGAGCAAGGTTGCTGAGCCAGCTCCGGTTGGGGTCGCCACAAGGGCCCAAAAAGATTTTGAGGCGAGACGAGCCGCCACCGCAACAACCGCCGTCCACACTGACGCCCTCAAGGTCGTCAAGATGCGCGCGCCGCAACCCGCGACTGAGCCCGCCACCGTGGCTTCGTCTGGCCGGCCGGAGGAGCGACTTGTCGAGGACGAGTCCCGTCGTCTCGCCCTTTCCCCCTGGAAAAAGCCTTCGACGATCGCGGCGCTTACTTTGGTCGCAATCCTGATGTTCACCGGGATTGGGTTGCTGGTTCGCGCTTCGCGCCAGCGCGCGGCCGCAGCGGCGCCGGAACTTTTTCAAGCGGAAGTAGCTGTCTCCACTCCAACCTGGGTGGCATTGTTCTCGGATGAGGAAAAGGTATTTGTCGGCGCTCTCGAACCCGGCAAGAGCATGGTCTTTTCGGCAAAACAAAAACTCACCGTCTCCGCCGAGACCCCCGACAACGTCACCGTCAAAGTCAACGGCACACCAGCCGTCTTCCTCGGGCAGCAATTTTCCACGCTGGTCGTGCGCAAAGGCGAGGCCATGACCCGATCGCACTGATCGGCGCGGCGGCCCAGACTTTCGCGTGGGTGGCATGCATCAACAATAATGGGCGGGTCAGATCGGCCCGCCCATTGGAGCCCGTTGTTTGCTTCGGATTTCAACCGCCGCCCGAAGCTCTGCGCTACAGTTTCATCACCTCAACCAATTCTTTGACGCCCGCGGCCGATTTCTTGAGGGCGGCATCTTCTTCCGGCGTCAATTTGATCTCGATGATTTGCTCGACGCCCCTCGCTCCCAGTTTCACCGGCACGCCCACAAAGACCCCTTGGATGCCGTATTCACCTTCCAGATAGACCGAACAGGGCAGGATTTTCTTCTTATCTTTGAGGATCGATTCCACCATCTCGGCGACCGCCGCCCCGGGAGCGTAATAGGCGCTCCCCGTCTTGAGCAAGGAAACAATCTCGCCCCCGCCCTTGCGGGTGCGCTCGACAATGGCGTCTATTTTCTCCTTCGGCAGGAGTTCCGCCAGAGGGATGCCAGCCACGTTGGTGTAGCGGACCAGCGGCACCATGTCGTCGCCATGACCGCCCAGAACGAACGCAAAAATGTTTTCCACAGAAACGTTCAGCTCCATGGCGATAAAAGCACGGAAGCGAGCCGTGTCCAGCACTCCGGCCATTCCGAGGACGCGGTTCTTGGAAAAACCGCTGATCTTCCACGCCGCTTGCGCCATGGCGTCGAGCGGGTTGGTGACCATGACGAGAATGCTATTGGGTGAATACTTGACGCATGGCTCGACGACCGCCTTGATGACCTCGTAGTTCTTCATCAAGAGGTCGTCGCGGCTCATGCCCGGCTTGCGCGGAAAACCGGCGGTGATGACGATAATGTCTGAATTGGCCGTGTCCTTGTAATCGTTCGTGCCCCGGATGAATGCATCGTATCCCTCAATCGGCCCGGTTTCGAGCATGTCGAGGCCTTTCCCTTGAGGAAGCCCGTCAATGATGTCCGTCATTACGACGTCGGCTAGCTCTTTGTTGGCAATGAGCTGCGCCACCGTCGCCCCCACGTGCCCTGCTCCAACCACTGTCACTTTTCTGCGCATAAATCCGCTCCTCAGTAGTGAAATCTACTTCAGCCACCGGAATAGGTTGAGGATAATGAGACAGATGATTGCGCCCCAAAAGTAGCCACCGAACATTGCGCCCGCAAATTTGTCCCCCGTCCTTCCAAATATCCCGGATCCCACCTTCGATTTAACCAAATACAAATGCTGGCCGTGTTGGGTTGCTGAGAAAAACATCCCAACAAGGATGACCTGGTATATCCAATGACCGCTCACATAAGCGACTGTGACTTGCGATAATCCCAGCGCAAGGATCGCGCCGGCGATTATTCCATATCCGATGGTCGCGAAGAACTGCCGAGGCAGCGCATCGCCGAACAGTTCGCCTCTGCTCTCAGCGACCTCGACTATCCTGTCCGATTTCCTCTGTGCGAGCAGGCCAATTGGAAGTGGTAAAACCATGTTTGCCACTACCAGCGCAACGTAGGTGCCGACAGCCCATAAAACAAATCTAATCATGGATAAGAAATACCTGTAGCTGAACAGTTCGAACTACCGCGCGGCGACAACCTCCTGCATGTTCTCGACGATGGCAGAAGCAAACTCGCTCGTCCGGAGCTTTGTGGCGCCCGGCATCTGCCGCTCGAGGTCGTAGGTCACGCGCTTCTGTTGGATGGTGCGCTCGATTCCCTGCTCGATAAGCCGGCCGACTTCCTTCCAGCCCATGTATTCGAACATCATCGCCCCGGAAAGAATCAACGAGCCGGGATTGACCATGTCCTTGTCGGCGTATTTGGGCGCGGTGCCGTGGGTCGCCTCAAAGACGCCAAAGCCGTCGCCGATGTTTCCGCCCGGCGCCATCCCGAGACCGCCTACCTGCGCCGCGCAGGCGTCAGAGATGTAGTCGCCGTTCAGATTGGGCGTGGCCAGAATATCGTATTCATCCGGGCGGAGCAAAACCTGCTGAAACATCGAATCGGCAATGCGATCGTTGATTTGGATCTTCCCTTCTGGAATTTTCCCGCCCAGGTTGTTGGTCACCTCCTCTTCGATAACGGTGACGTTCGCGAATTCTTCTTTGGCCACTTCATAGCCCCACTGGCGGAAGGCGCCCTCGGTAAATTTCATGATGTTGCCTTTGTGCATGAGGGTGACGCGCTTGCGGCCTGTCTCCAGGGCATATTGAATGGCCCGCCGCACCAACCGCTTCGATCCGAATGGCGACATCGGCTTGACCCCAACGCCTGAGTCAGAACGAATCTTCTTGCCGAGGCTGGCGACAAATGCAATCATGCGCTTCGCCTCCTCGCTCCCGGACGCCCATTCGATGCCGGCGTACACGTCCTCGGTATTCTCGCGGAAGACCACGATATTCATTTTCTCCGGATGCACCACCGGCGAAGGCACACCCGCAAAGTAACGCACAGGCCGCCAACAAACGTATAGATCGAGCACCTGGCGCAGGGTGACGTTCAAGCTGCGGATCCCGCCGCCGACCGGGGTCGTAAGCGGACCCTTGATGGCGATGCGAAAATCGCGGATCGCTTCCACCGTGTCGTCCGGCAGCCAGGTATTGAACTTCTGGAACGACTTTTCTCCGGCAAAGATTTCATACCAGACTATTCGTCGTTTTCCTTCGTAGGCCTTCTCCACCGCCGCGTCAAATACACGCGAGGCGGCTTTCCAGATATCGCGGCCGGTTCCGTCACCTTCAATAAAGGGAATCAACGGGCGATCCGGAACGCTGAACTTGCCGTTGGCATACAGGGTCGGCTGGCCATCCTTGGGTACGGGGTTTTGATTGTAGGAATCTCTCGGCACAACATCCTCCCGGGCACGATCTTAATGGGAATACCAAATTAAGCGCGGCGTGAAATTCGGGGAACGCGAAAA
Source organism: Candidatus Acidiferrales bacterium (assembly GCA_036514995.1). NCBI lineage: Bacteria > Pseudomonadati > Acidobacteriota > Terriglobia > Candidatus Acidiferrales > Candidatus Acidiferrales bacterium. The sequence goes on along the minus strand of DATBWB010000062.1, from coordinate 1,010 downwards.
ACCACGAAAACCGATATCAAAAGAGCTTCGTCCACTCTCCTGGCGGCGCATGCCCGGCCGCAGACGGCGGAAGCTATCCGGCGGCATGCATCTGCTTGATGTAGTTCAGCAGCCCGCCAGCCAGCACAATTTGCCGCTGTCGTTCGCTGAGCCCGTGCTTGACCGGGAACGTCGTGCCCTTGGCCAGGTTCTTGATGACGAGTGGCTTGTCTTCAGCGAGCGATTTGCGAACGTCGGCGATTTGCAGGCGGTCGCCCTGTTCCAATTTCTCGTAGTCGGCCTCGTTCGTGAACTGCAACGGCAGAATCCCGAAATTGACCAGGTTACTCCAATGGATGCGGGCGAACGACTTTGCCAAAACAAACTTGATGCCAAGGTACATCGGCGCGAGCGCAGCATGCTCGCGGCTCGAACCCTGGCCGTAATTGGAGCCTCCCACGACGAAGCCGCCGTGTCGCTCCTTGGCCCGCTCGGCGAATTTCTCATCCACCCGGGCGAACACAAACTGGGAAATCGCCGGAATGTTCGAGCGCAACGGCAGGATCTTGGCGCCCGCCGGCATGATGTGGTCGGTCGTGATATTGTCGCCCACTTTGAGGAGCACCTCGCCTTCGAGCTGCTCGCCGAGTGGCTGGGCGATGGGCAGCGGCTTGATGTTGGGCCCCCGAAGTACTTCCACGGTTTCGGGCTTGTCCGCGGGCGGAAGAATCATGCGGTCATCGATCAAGTACTTGTCCGGCAACCCGACGTCAACGGGCGCGCCGAGTTTGCGCGGGTCGGTGATGACGCCGTAGAGCGCCGTCGCCGCGCAAGTCTCCGGGCTGGTGAGATAGACCTTCGCGTCAGCCGTTCCGCTCCGCCCCTCGAAGTTCCGATTGAAACTGCGCACCGAAACCCCGCCTGAGGGCGGCGCCTGGCCCATCCCGATGCAGGGCCCGCAGGCCGATTCCAGAATGCGCGCCCCCGCGGAAATCATGCTGGTCAGCGCGCTCGCCCCGATGAAATCGGGG